>JAWHBY010000010.1:0-39921 GCA_032568935.1 Parahaemophilus parainfluenzae | reverse complement strand
TTAAATTTATTTGTTGAACGATTGGTAATAGAGATAAAGCTAATTGGCTCACTTGCGGATCGGGCAAACTCACAATGATACGTTGTCTTAACTCAGTCAGATTTTCTTCATTGATTGTAGGGACAACAACAGGAACATCAGACAATGCAGAGCAAATTCGTTTTAAATCAATTACCACACAGCCACTTTCTGCGGCTTGAGCTAATAAAGGCGCTTGGTCAATTTGGCCTGCGAAGAAAAGATAATTAACGCTATCCCACTCAATCTCATCAGTAGCTAATTGAGCAACCGCTTTATTGCGAAAACGTACCGCTTGCTCTTCTTCAAAAGGATAAATTTCTACAATTGAAACCTTGCCTACATCTAACTCACTTTGTTCAAGTGCCTCGGCAATTTTTTCACATAGATCAAATTCTGCTGCAATAGCAATATTTAGGCTTGCGTCCATTTTTCTCTCCGCTGTAAAATATTTTTAAACGATTCATTCTACAGAAAAAAGACGCATAAATACATAAGGAAATCAGATGACACCGGCAATTGATTTATTAAAGAAAAATAAAATTCCTTTTACTCTCCATACTTATGATCATGACCCTAACAATACGCATTTTGGCGATGAAGCCGCTGAAAAACTTGGGCTTGATCCGCACCAATCCTTTAAAACACTTTTAGTTGCTGAAAATGGTGATCAGAAAAAATTAGCGTGTTTTGTGCTTTCCACGGCAAATATGTTGAGTTTGAAGAAGGCGGCAAAATCAATTGGTGTGAAAAAGGTTGAGATGGCCGATAAAGATGCGGCACAAAAAAGTACAGGATATTTAGTCGGTGGCATCAGTCCATTAGGTCAAAAGAAACGTGTAAAAACAGTGATAAATTCGACCGCACTTGAGTTTGATACGATTTTTGTTTCTGGTGGGAAACGTGGATTAAGCGTCGAATTGGCTCCACAAGATTTGGCTAAATTACTGAATGCCGAATTTGTCGATATTATTGATGAAGAATAGAAAAAGAAAAGCCCGAATGAATCGGGCTATTATTTTTATATGATGTTGTGTTTATTTGAATTAAAAGCTTGATGTATCTTGGAATAAGCCAACTTTTAAATCGGTTGCTGTATAGATAACGCGACCATCTACTTCCACTTCACCATCAGCCATTCCCATTACTAATTTGCGATTAATTACGCGTTTCATATTTATGCGATAAACCACTTTTTTCGCGGTTGGTAAGATTTGTCCAGTAAATTTCACTTCACCTACGCCTAATGCACGACCTTTACCTTTACCGCCAACCCAGCCAAGGAAGAAACCGACTAATTGCCACATCGCATCTAAGCCTAAGCAGCCTGGCATGACTGGGTCACCGATAAAGTGGCAACCGAAAAACGGTAAATCTGGATGAATATCTAATTCCGCTTCAATATACCCTTTACCAAATGCACCGCCGTCTTCGGTCATTTTTACAATGCGATCCATCATCAACATCGTCGGTGCTGGAAGTTGCGGGCCTTCTTTACCAAATAACTCACCACGACCAGAAGCTAATAAATCTTCATAGGTGTAGCTGCTTTTAATGTTTGGTGTACAGGTGTTTTCCATTTTTCATTTCCTTGTATATGTAGTTTTGCTTGGTTACAAACAATAGGTGCAGATTCTATGGGGATTTATAAGAAATGTAAACAGCGAACACTTGTTAGCTCAACTTGTCGGAGCAGTCAGTAAAATTAAGATAAAAGAAAAGCGAACTCAAGGTTCGCTTTAAAGAAATTAAGATTTAAAGAAATCTAACCAGTTTTTTTTCGGTGTTTCCGACCGGAAAGCAATTCGATTTTGAATTAAACGCGCAATAGGTTCTTTGCCCTTCGCATATTCTTCTTTCTCTTCCAATAAATCGCGGTCAAATAGAATTTTAGCTGTTTGATAAATATCTTCGACTTGATAGATAAAGAACTGCTCATTTTTCACCGCCTCAACCACTTCATCAGATAAACTTAATTGCTGAATAGTCGTCGCGGGAATAATCACCCCTTGTTTACCCGTCAAACCACGACGTTGGCAAATGGTGAAAAAGCCTTCAATTTTGTCATTCACTCCGCCTACTGCGTGCACCAAACCAAATTGGTCAATAGTACCGGTAATCGCAATATTTTGTGGCAACGGCAAATCAGATAACGCGCTGACTAATACGGAGAAAATAGCTAGAGACGCACTGTCACCATCAATTTCACCATAAGATTGTTCAAACACTAAAGAAGCAGAAAATGGTAACTGTGATGGCAATTCTAAGATACTGGCCAAGCACGCTTCTGAAATCATCATGCCTTTCCCATGGAGATTACCCGCTAATTCGTTTTTACGCTCCACATCCACGACTTCACCATCACCAAACTGCACTAAGCAACTGATACGAGAAGGTTCACCAAAACAAACGGGGGTGCCTGGATATTCAATCACAGACAAGCCATTAATTTGCCCAACAATTTCACCGTTGGTTTCTACATAAATTTGTTCGTTCAGGATATCCGCATAAGTACGTTCACGTAAAAAACCGTGCTGTTCGTTCTTTTGTTTAAAAGCTTGCTCAAAATCAACCGCGCTTAAGGTTTGTTTTTGTGACAACGTCGCGGCATTAAGCAACATTTCTGTTATTTTTAACGGGGAAATGTTAATTAAAAAGCGATCTTCACTCTCACGCACCAATAACTGATAGAGTTTATTTAATGCGGTTAAATCTAAATCAAGTTCATATTTTGAGGCTAATGCCAACACATAATTAGCCCAATTTTCTTGTGCTTTAGGTTGTGCAACAGAATAATAGCTTTCAATTTCTGCGTAATCAGCCAAGCTGTAAAGATCTTCTTCTAACTCACCTAAGGTCGCAATTTCAGTGCGATTGCCTAAAATCACCACTTTTAAATTAAGTGGATAACTTGGAATATCACAAGGCAAAGTTTTAAATGGATGGGCTGAATACCAATTAAAAGTTTGCGTTTGTAAAATATGTTTTAAGCGTTGCCATAAATCAAATTGGCTCAGCATTGTTGCTGCGCTTAAAATCAACACACCACCATTGGCTTGATGGACTAGACCTGGAGTAAGCAAAATATCTTGCGAACTTGGATGAACACGCACACTACCAAAAAGGGTAAATTGATCAGCATGCAATGCCTTCAGCACATCACCTTGTGCGGCAAAATTATCTGTGAGAGATTGAGCAGGCTCAGTATAAATACGAGGGAAAGAAAAAGAATCCCCCTGCTCAACCACATAATTCACCCCAAAAACTGACCGCTCTTTTGGTTGTTCTTGACGAATAAGTTCAGTTAATAAATCGGCATATTCTGCTTGGTCATCGGCTTTTAAAATCAATAGAGAACGACGAGGTTGTTTTAAGAATAACGAAATCGCTTTTGTGGCATGTTTTTGTAATGACCAAAAATCAGCCTTTTCAGCTGAAAGTTCAGTAATCGATAATTCTGGTTGTAAGGCTTGCCAATTTAAGGCTTGTTCCGAAGATGTTGAAGTCACGACATATCTCGCTTTAATTAAATTGGCGGTATTATCGCACACTTCACCCTGAGTGGAAATCCGTTATAAAAATCTACTGGAAAAATTTATTTAAACAGCGTATATTTACGAGGTTACCACGTCACTAAAAAGTATAATAAAACGATGAAATACCAAAAATTAGAAAACCAAGAAGCAAACTGGAAATGGATTTATCTCATTCGCAAACATCGCGAAGGGGAAAAAATCACCCGTTACGAAGAAAAAAGCTTAGAAGAAAGCAAAGTTCAAGAATTAATAGAATGTCAGAATTATCCTGAAAAAATCGAGGAATGGATTAAAAATCACCTTTCTCTTGATTTACCTATTAAGCTTGATCAGGCTATTCGTGCAAGACGTAAACGCTTTTTTAATGCTGAAAAACAATCAACGAAGAAAAAATCTATTGATTTAGAATATGGCGTTTGGCTTCGTTTGTCTAAATATTCAAGAAAAATGAAAATGACACTTTCTGAAACCATCACTTATATGATTGATGAACGCGAAAGCAAAGCATTATATGAAAGCCAAATGACGGCAATGAAAGCTGGTTTGAAAAACTTGCTCAATAAATAAGATGAAAAAAAGCCAAGATCGAAATCTTGGCTTTTGATTATGCTAAATAGAGAAGATTTTGAAACGTTTTAGCGTTTCGCCTATTCCGCAATCGGAATAATTTTTGTGGCGTGAGATCCTTTGTCGCCGTGAATCACTTCAAACTGTACACGCTGCCCCGCTTTTAATGAACGGTAACCATCCATTTCAATTGCTGAATAATGTGCAAAGATGTCTGTATCCACGCCTTCTGCAGAAATAAACCCAAATCCTTTTGCGTTATTAAACCATTTTACTACACCAATTTCCATAGTAGACCTCTATAGGCTTCGCCCTTAATACTTAAAAACAATAAGACTCATGCCTTATCACCTCAATTGGAAATATATTCAAACATTTTATTTTTTTATGCAACAAGGAAACTTTAAAAATGATACATTGATCACAAAAATTTTTATTATTTACTATCAGAAGCCTCTTTCTCACCTTTTTGATGAATTTCACGCAATGCTTTTGCCACAATTTGAATGGCTTCACCACTACTAATTCCTTGTGCCATTAATTCCTGAATTTGCTCTACTGCTTTTTGTTGCTGTTCGTGGGTTAAATTAATATCTAACATGATTTCTTCTCGTTAAATAGACCAATTAAATAATTCCATCACTTTCATCCATTGTTCATCTAAATTAGCTTTAATTTCTATTTTTTTTAAATCAACCGGATGCTCAAAAATAAGTATATCTGCGTGTAAAAATAAACGCTGACAGCCTGAATGTTCCGTCAATGCACGATTTTGATGTAAATCCCCATATTGTGTATCCCCTAAAATAGGATGAAAGATATGTTTCATGTGACGTCGTAACTGATGTTTTCTGCCTGTTTGGGGAATTAACTTAACTAAAGAGTATCTTGTTGTTTGATAACGTCCTACTGCATAAGGCATTTCCACAATGTTTAAGCCCTCATAATCCGTCACTGCCTCTTGAGGGGCTTTATCTTCCTGGGCAAACTTATCTGCAATCTTATCTAATTGGATTTTAAGAGGATAATCAATCTGTCCTTTGCCTTGTAAATACCCTCGCACAATCGCTAAATAAGATTTTTGCACCGTTTTTTGTTCAAATTGCTGACACATTAAATTCGCTATTTCACTATTTAAAGCAAACAGTAAAACACCTGATGTGGGGCGATCTAATCGATGAATAGGAAAAACATGCTGCCCGATTTGATCGCGCAAGGTTTGCATCACAAACTGCGTTTCATGAGCATCTAGCCAACTACGATGTACCAACATACCCGCAGGTTTATTGACGGCGACAAGATATTCATCTTGATATAAAATTTCTAACATTTATTGATTTTGTAATAAGGCTTCTAATTCACGTAACGGTGTTAATAATTCAACTAAAAAATCTTCTTCTGCTTCTTTAAACGCTTCCTCTAAATAAGGAGACACCGCAATTTTTGAGGGTAACTCAGCGCCACTTTCAAGTAAGGCAAACATTCTTGGAATAAAAATCCATTGTAACCATTCTTCTGGTGACATGGTATCAATGGCAAAAGGCTCTTCACTTAAAAAAGCGTCTTGTGAGGGCGGAACCGCTTGCCATAAATCAAGTTTTTGCATGGCGAGTTGTAATTGTTGAAGATGAAGTTTTGTTTGATTACGCATAATTTTTCCTATTTATAAACAAGCGGCGTATTCTACGAGCATCAATTCATACTGTAAAGTGCGGTCAGTTTTAACGATGAATAATCGAAAAGTCAGAATATCGTTTATCTTCAATATTATCGACTAAGACCTGTTCAACAGTTGCGGTTCTTGGCCCGACTTTTAACCAATCATAAAAGTATTGCAGTTGGTCATCGTTGCCTTCCGCAATGATTTCGACACTTCCGTCTGTACAATTTCTTACCGTGCCTTTAATACCAATTTTCTCTGCTTCTTTCCACGTAAAATAGCGAAACCCGACACCTTGAACTCGACCATATACGACAAATCGTTTTGCCATGATTTGCTCCTTTGTTACAAAAATTTTTTAAAAATTAACCGCACTTTCCTATTCCCATTTTTTTAAATTTAGCATAGCATTACAAGCATCTAATTTCATTCAAAAATAAAAGGAGTAATTATGAAATTATGTAAGTTTGCTTTAGGTGTTGTTGCCCTTGCAGTCAGTGCGAGTAGCTTAGCCGGCATGGTCACCACCTCATCAAACCTTGAGTTCCTTGCTATCAACGGCCAAAAAGCCAGCAAATCCCTTCTAAAAGAAAAAAAATCATTCAATGCTGAAGCTGACCAAACACAACAGGTTGTGGTACGTTTAGGTGAGATCGTCGGTACAGGTTCTAGCCAAGGACTTTTTGAATCTAATCCTATTATTGTAACCTTCAAAGGTACGGCTGATGATGTTGTGGTATCTGCAGAAAAAATTCGTTCTCAAGAAGATGGCGAAAAATTTAATGCACAACCACAAATTACCGTTAAAACAAAATCAGGTAATGTGATTGATGCTAAAGTGGATACCTTAAAACAAGAAGGTTTATTCCCATCAGCGAATATTGTTAACGATCTTGCTGAGTATAATGCATCTAATGCACCAGCAGCGGTTTCAACTTTAGCTGCACCTGCAGTAGGTATGATGCCTGCAGCGTCATCAGGAAAAGCAGCGAAAGGCAAAGTCGTTGTACAAGGTGAAAATGTTGCTGAACAACAATTACAATACTGGTTCCAACAAGCCGATAAAGAAACCCAAACTCGTTTCTTAAACTGGGCGAAAAAACAAAAATAATCGTTTTTTAACCGCACTTTGATAAAGAAGTGAGCCTTCCCGCTCACTTTTTTATCATCCATTTTTTAGTCATTAAATAATAAGCAAGGATATCAACATGAATCAATGGCTTAATGCAAAAGTAATCGCTTCAATACCTATTTTTATTGCAGTGAATATCGCAGCGTTCGGCGTCTGGTTTTTTGATATTTCTACGCAATCCATGCCCTTAATTTTAGGGATTATTGCAGGCGGTTTAGTAGATTTAGATAATCGTCTTACCGGACGATTAAAAAATATTTTTTACACATTAATTGCCTTTGCCATTTCAACCTTTATCGTTCAACTCAATATTGGTAAACCTATTCAATACGTATTGTTGATGACCATCATCACCTTTTTATTTACGATGGTTGGTGCCGTGGGGGAACGTTATCGTACCATTGCGTTTGGTACGCTGGTGGTCGCCATTTATACCACCCTCACTTATATACCAGATAATTCTGCGAGCTGGTTTATCAATCCGGTGATGATTTTATTAGGCACTTTGCTCTACAGTGTAGTGACTATCATTGTTTATCTCTTTTTTCCAAACCGCCCAGTACAAGAAAGCGTGGCAAAAGCGTTTTGTGCCTTAGGCAATTATCTAGATGCAAAATCAGAATTTTTTGATCCTGATGAGATTGATGAAATTGAGAAAAAACACCTTAATTTTGCGATGAAAAACACCAATGTGGTGGAGGCTTTTAACCAAGCAAGAACAGCGCTTTTCTATCGCATTCGTGGACAACATCGCCATGCACGCACACAACGCATGATCCGTTATTATTTTGCAGCACAAGACATTCATGAACGTGCAAATTCAACACATTTTGATTATCGACAAATTGCGGAACAGCTCAAAAATACGGACTTAATTTTCCGCATTCAGCGTTTGCTCGAATTACAAGCACAAGCATGTCATGATATTACGGCTTGTCTGCGTCAAAATACGCCCTATCACTATAATATTCGCGTAGAAAAAGCATTGATGGGCACGATTCAATCCCTTGAGCTTTATAGCAAAGGACATACTAATCAAAACAATGTTTTGCTTGCCCTTCAAACACTTATTGATAATCTGCAAAGCATTAACTGGCAGTTACGTCAGCTTGAGCAAGAAACTACTGAAAATGAGCAAACTGGACAGATCCATACTGAACAAATTACAGGATTAAAAAATATTCTTTCTGTTATCGGAAGTAATTTTACCTTTGAGTCACCACTTTTCCGTCATGCTATACGTTTGTCTATCGTGGTATTTTTGTGTTGCGCTATTGTTGAATTTTTCCAATTTAATTTGGGTTACTGGATTTTGCTTACCGCGGTCTTTGTTTGTCAACCAAACTATTCCGCAACCAAAGTGCGGTTACGCCAGCGTATTATTGGTACGATTTTAGGGGTAATTATTGGCTCCTTATTGCCATATCTCAATCCAACATTAGAGATGAAACTTGGCTTAATGGTGGTGACCAGTACGTTCTTTTTCTTCTTCCGAAGTAATAATTACAGTTTCTCCACGTTCTTTATTACCTTGCAAGTATTGATCAGTTTCGATGTGATGGGATTTGACACACAATCAGCGCTCTTCCCTCGCCTCATTGATACCGTATTAGGTTCAGCCATTGCATGGTTTGCCGTTTCTTATTTATGGCCGGATTGGAAATATCTGCAACTCGATAAAGTGAGCCGTCAAGCGATTCAAAGTGATGCGCAATATTTCTTACACATTATTAGCCAACTGCAATTTGGTAAAAGCGATAATTTAAAATACCGCATTGCACGCCGTAATGCCCATCAATATGCGGCAGCATTAAGTACGACGCTTTCCAACATGAACAACGAACCGAAAAAATATCAAGCGTATTTGCAGGAAGGTTTTGACTTATTAAAAATGAATTATTCCCTATTGAGCTATATTTCTGCTTTAGGGGCATATCGCAATAAAATGGCGCAATTACAACAAACTACCGAGTTTTTATCAGACTTTTATCCTGTGGCGAAAAAGGTTTTATATGCACTGGAAAATATTGAAAAGCTTCGTCCAGAAATCTTTGAAAAGCTCCAAAATAGTATTGAACAGAGCTTAAAAAAAATTCAATGGGATGAAACACAAGCTAAAAACAATGCGGTCTTTGCGTTGCCATACCAACAACTTAACTTGATTTCTCAATTGCTACCTCAGTTATATCGCTATTTCCAACATAGTCAGAAAGAACTGATTGCAAAATAAAAAACAAAGGAAAAACTGACCGCACTACCCCGAATTTTTTATTGTTCTCAATGCAATAAACAGGGATAATACGCCTCTTATATAAAATATAATTTAGACGCAATGACACATTACATTCTACTCATTATCAGCACTGCATTAATTAATAACTTCGTTTTGGTCAAATTCTTAGGACTTTGTCCATTTATGGGTGTGTCCAAGAAGATTGAAACAGCAATTGGTATGGGACTTGCTACGACATTCGTATTAACCGTCGCATCATTGTGTTCTTATTTAGTCGATAATTATATTTTAATGCCGCTAAATGCTACATTTTTGCGCACTTTAGTTTTCATTTTGGTGATTGCCGTCGTGGTTCAATTTACTGAAATGGTAATCAATAAAACGAGCCCATCACTTTATCGCTTATTAGGGATTTTCTTACCACTGATTACCACAAACTGTGCCGTACTCGGTGTGGCATTATTAAACGTCAATTTGGCACACAATTTAACCGAATCCGTCATTTATGGGTTTGGCGCCTCTTTAGGCTTTGCGCTGGTTTTAGTTTTATTTGCCGCATTGCGTGAACGCCTTGTTGCTGCAGATGTCCCTATTACGTTTCGTGGCTCGTCTATCGCATTAATTACGGCCGGTTTGATGTCTCTCGCCTTTATGGGCTTCGCCGGATTAGTAAAATGATTTATCTCTTGATGTTTATTACTGTAACAGTGATTTTTCTCGGATTATTTTGGAATAACACTAAAAAATAATGTTTATCTTAATTTCAGTAACCGCTCTCGCTTTAATTTTTGGTGCGATTTTAGGCTTTTCTTCGATTAAATTAAAAGTCGAAGCAGATCCCATCGTCGAAAAAATTGATGCCATCTTACCGCAAAGCCAATGTGGGCAATGTGGCTATCCTGGCTGTAAGCCTTATGCTGAAGCGATTGCTAATGGTGACGTTATCACAAAATGCGTGCCAGGTGGTCGTCCAACAGTCGTAAAAATTGCCGAAATCATGGGCGTTGATGTACCTGCAATGGATGATGTCGCTGAACCTGAAGAAATGGTAGCCTTTATTGATGAAAATATGTGTATTGGCTGTACCAAATGCATTCAAGCCTGCCCTGTTGATGCCATTATTGGTACAAATAAAGCCATGCATACTATTATTCCTGATCTCTGTACGGGCTGTGAACTTTGCGTAGCACCTTGTCCAACAGATTGTATTTCCATGATTAAAGTGAAAAAAGATATTGATAATTGGAACTGGAAATTTGATCCTAAATTAGTCATTCCGGTTGTAAATACCACAGAAATTGAGAAAAAATTAGTGGTTGGGGAGTCGGAATAATATGGCTGATGTATTAACAAGATTTAAATCCGGCAAAATTTGGGATTTTAAAGGCGGTATTCATCCACCTGAAATGAAATCTCAATCAAACCAATCCCCTATTCAGCAATCAGAACTGGCTAATGACTTTTATGTACCCATTAAACAGCATGCTGGTTCTGCGGGTAATGTATTAGTTAAAGAAGGCGATTATGTCCTTAAAGGCCAACCTTTAACACAAGGTAATGGCTTAAGAACTTTGCCTGTTCATGCGCCAACTTCTGGTACCATAAAGTTTATCGAAAAACATGTTGCACCCCATCCTTCTGGTTTAACCGAGGACATGATTCATATTCAAGCGGATGGCTTGGATAAATGGCGTGAGCAATTTCCACTTGAAGAGTTTTTCACACAACCTGTCGAACAACTCATTGATCGTATTTATCAAGCAGGGGTTGCCGGCTTAGGTGGTGCGGTATTCCCAACTGCCGCCAAAATCCAATCGGCTGAAAAGAAAGTTAAACTCTTAATTATTAACGGCGCGGAATGCGAACCTTATATTACCTGTGATGACCGCTTAATGCGTGATTACACGGATGAAATGATCGAAGGGATTCGCATCTTACGTTATATCTTACGTCCTGAAAAAGTGGTGATTGCGGTTGAAGACAATAAACCTGAAGCAATTCAGGTTATTCAACAATCGCTGCATGGTGCAAATGACATTGAATTGCGCGTTATTCCGACTAAATATCCATCGGGTGCAGCCAAACAGCTTATTTATTTGCTCACCGGCATGGAAGTGCCAAGCGGCGGACGTTCTTACGATATTGGCGTATTAATGCATAATGTCGGTACAGCTTTTGCGGTGAAAAGAGCGGTCATTGATGACGAACCGTTAATTGAGCGTGTCGTCACGCTGACTGGCGATAAAATTTCAGAGAAAGGCAATTACTGGGTTCGCTTAGGTACACCAGTTGACCATCTATTGGCACAAGTTGGCTATCAATATGACGAACGCTTCCCTGTTTTCGCAGGTGGACCGATGATGGGATTGCAACTTTCAGATCTCAACGCGCCCGTCACCAAATTGATTAACTGTCTATTGGCCCCAGATCATTTTGAATATGGTGAACCTGAACCGGAGCAATCTTGTATCCGCTGCTCTGCTTGTTCTGATGCTTGCCCAGTCAATTTAATGCCACAGCAACTTTATTGGTATGCTCGCAGTGAAGATCACCAAAAATCTGAAGAATATTGCTTAAAAGATTGTATTGAATGTGGCGTGTGTGCTTATGTTTGCCCAAGCCATATTCCGCTTATCCAATATTTCCGCCAAGAAAAAGCCAAAATTTGGGAAATTAAAGAAAAAGCGAAAAAAGCTGAAGAAGCTAAAATCCGCTTTGAAGCTAAACAAGCTCGTATGGAACGCGAAGAGCAAGAACGTAAAGCACGTTCACAACGTGCGGCAGAAGCTCGCCGTGAAGAACTTGCAAAACAAAAAGGTGAAGACCCAGTTAAAGCAGCGTTAGAACGCTTGAAAGCAAAACAAGCGGGTTCAGCAGACAATAAAGAAACGAAAACTATCGTATCTGAGAAAGGGAAAATATTACCGGATAACCATGAACTCATGGAGCAACGTAAGGCTCGCCGTCTAGCTAAACAACAAGCGCAAGCAGGCACAAGCACAGTGACGGATACAACACCGTCACAAACTGACGAAAAAGAGGCAAAGAAAGCAGCTGTTGCAGCTGCTCTAGCAAGAGCGAAAGCGAAAAAAGCGGCAGCTCAAGTTGAATCTACTGCGACAAATTCAATTGAAAGTGCGGTCGAAAAAACAGATGAAAACTCAACCGCACTTGATCCGAAAAAAGCCGCAGTAGCAGCTGCCATTGCAAGAGCCAAAGCCAAGAAAGCCGCGGCTCAAGGTGAAGCTGTTACGACAAATACAGCTGAAAGTGCAGTCGAAAAAACAGATGAAAATCCAACCGCACTTGATCCAAAAAAAGCGGCTGTAGCTGCAGCCATTGCAAGAGCGAAAGCGAAGAAAGCCGCCGCCCAAGGTGAAACTATTACGACAAATGAAACTGAAAGTGTGGTCGAAAAAACAGATGAAAATCCAACCGCACTTGATCCCAAAAAAGCGGCTGTAGCCGCTGCCATTGCAAGAGCCAAAGCAAAGAAAGCCGTGGCTCAAACTGAAATAGTTACCACAAATGAAACTGAAAGTGCGGTAGAAAAAACAGATGAAAATCCAACCGCACTTGATCCGAAAAAAGCGGCTATTGCAGCAGCTATTGCCAAAGCCAAAGCCAAAAAAGCCGCCGCTGAAGCAGCCAAAGAAACAGAATAACGCAGGAAAAAATTATGTTTAAAAAAATGGAGAGTTCGCCTCATACCCATTCAGGCAAATTAACCGCCCGCATTATGTTGTGGGTGATTGCAGCCATGCTGCCTGCCATGCTCACGCAGATTTATTATTTTGGAATGGGTGTTTTGGTGCAATCTGCTTTGGCTATTTCTTTCGCATTATTGCTTGAGTTTATTGTGACCAAATTACGCAATAAGCCAAACCTGGTCTATATTTCAGATTTTAGCGTGGTGCTTACTGCTTTAATTTTAGCCATGGCGATTCCGCCTTATGCGCCTTATTGGGTGATTTTAATCGGTACGCTTTCCGCTGTTATTCTAGGCAAACACGTTTATGGTGGCTTGGGACAAAACCCGTTTAATCCGGCTATGGTAGGTTATGTGGTGCTATTGATTTCTTTCCCTCTACAAATGACAAGTTGGATTCCACCGATTTCATTATTGAATGAACCCCCAACATTTGCGGACTCTCTTTCTTTAATTTTTACTGGCTTAACTACTGACGGTTTTAGCTTAAGTCAACTTGTCCATTCCATTGATGGCATTACACAAGCGACACCATTAGACAGTGCGAAGATCTTTTATAAGCTCCATCAAGGCGATGAAAGTGTATTCCATGATTTTGTAAAATTACCAATTTTATTACAAAATGGGACTGATTTTGCTGAAGGTTGGTGGCAAGTCAATCTGGCCTTTATGTTTGGTGGGATTTTATTAATTTTAAAGAAAAAAATTCACTGGCAAATTCCCGTTTCAATGCTCGTGACCTTTGTGACCTTAGCGACTATCACTGCGATGTCAGGCCATCATCATTTAAGTATGATTAGCCAACTCTTTAGCGGCGCGATGATGTTTGGTGCATTCTTTATTGCTACCGATCCTGTCACAGCCTCGATTACACCTCGTGGCAAGCTTGTATTTGGTTCCTTGGTTGGATTATTGGTTTACCTCATTCGTTACTTTGGAAACTACCCTGACGGCGTGGCATTTGCAATTTTATTAAGTAATATTTGTGTGCCACTTATCGACTACTACACCCGTCCTCGCGTAGCGGGGCACTTTGCAAAAGGGAGAAAATAATGGGTATTTTTAAAGTTACCTCCCGTTTTGGTTTGTTATTAGGTTTTATTGCGCTTGTATGTACTGCTGTTTCTGCAGGCATTTATATGCTGACAAAAGATAAAATTGATGAAGCCATGGCTGAACAACAAAAAGCGTTATTACTCCAAGTCATCCCTCAAGATTATTTTAATAATAACTTGCTTGAAAGCGTAGAAACGCCTGAGCAAGATAAACTCAAAGGCATTCAAAAACTCTATTTTGCGATCAAAGATCATGTGCCCACTGCCTATGCTTATGAAACGACAGCGCCAGATGGTTATTCAGGGAATATCCGTTTATTAGTGGGCCTCACACCAAAAGGTGAAGTTTTAGGAGTGCGTGTGATTGAACATCATGAAACCCCAGGATTGGGTGATAAAATCGAACTTCGTATTTCCGATTGGATTTTAAGTTTTACAAACCAAGTTATCGTACCGGAAAGCCTAAAAGATTGGGCGGTCAAAAAAGATGGCGGTAAATTCGACCAATTTTCTGGCGCAACGATTACGCCACGCGCGATTGTGAATCAAGTAAAACGATCTGCTCTCGTGATGCTTGAAAATGAGGCATTACTCAACGAGATGGCAAAAAAATACGCGCAATAGGATATTTATTATGACTGATTTAACCGAAAAAACGACCGCACTTGATGAGCAAAGTGCGGTTGAAAATTCAGAAGAAATAACGCAAACGCCTTCTGTTTGGAAAGAAATCTTTATTCAAGGCGTATGGAAAAATAACTCAACTCTCGTACAATTATTGGGGCTTTGTCCACTGTTGGCTGTTTCAAGTACTGCAACAAATGCATTAGGTTTAGGTTTGGCGACTATGTTGGTTTTAACCTGTACAAACACCGTTGTTTCGCTCTTTCGTAAGCAAATACCTCATGAAATCCGTATTCCGATTTATGTGATGATTATTGCCACCACCGTAACCGTGGTGCAATTATTGATGAATGCTTATACCTATACACTCTATCAGGCTCTAGGGATTTTCATTCCTTTAATCGTGACTAACTGTATCGTCATCGGTCGTGCAGAAGCCTTTGCCTCTAAAAATAGCGTAGCACATGCTGCCTGGGATGGTTTTTCGATGGGATTAGGTATGGCATTAAGTATCACCGTATTAGGTGCATTACGTGAAATATTAGGTCAAGGTACCCTTTTTGAAGGCATTGAAAACTTATTTGGTCAAGGCGCTAAATTCCTAACATTACATATTTATCACGCTGACAGCAGCTTTTTACTATTTATTCTTCCGCCAGGTGCCTTTATTGGATTAGGCATCCTACTGGCGATTAAAAACCGAATTGATATGAAAAAATGAATCAAGCTAAACGAATTGAAATTCTCACTCGACTTCGCGACCAAAACCCGCATCCAACCACGGAATTAGAGTATAATTCGCCTTTCGAATTACTCATCGCTGTGATCTTATCAGCTCAAGCGACCGATAAAGGTGTCAATAAAGCGACGGCAAAATTATTTCCTGTGGCAAATACCCCTCAAGCTATTTTAGATCTCGGCTTAGAGGGTTTAAAAGAATATATTAAAACCATCGGGCTTTATAACAGTAAAGCAGAAAATATCATTAAAACCTGCCGTGATTTAGTTGAAAAGCACAACGGTGAAGTACCCGAAAATCGAGAAGCCTTAGAAGCCCTTGCGGGTGTCGGCAGAAAAACAGCGAATGTGGTATTAAATACCGCTTTCGGTCACCCGACTATTGCAGTAGATACCCATATTTTTCGCGTATGCAACCGCACGAATTTTGCTCCTGGTAAAGATGTGGTAAAAGTGGAAGAAAAACTACTCAAAGTTGTGCCAAAAGAATTTAAAGTGGATGTACATCACTGGCTTATTTTACATGGGCGCTATACTTGTACTGCGCGCAAACCTCGCTGCGGTGCTTGCATTATTGAAGATCTCTGCGAATACAAAGAAAAAACAGAATATTAAATGAATAAAATCAAACGGAATAGATTATGACAACAAACAATCAATCTCGCCAAACGTGGTCTAGCCGACTAACTTATGTGCTCACCGTTGCGGGTGCGACAGTTGGCTTTGGGGCAACGTGGCGCTTTCCTTATTTAGTGGGTGAAAATGGCGGTGGTGCCTACGTACTCCTCTTTTGTATCGCGATGATTGTCATTGGTATCCCGATGATTTTAGTAGAAAACGTTATTGGTCGCCGTTTGCGTGTGAATTCCATTGATGCCTTTGGCGACAAAATCCAGGATAAAGGTAAAAACATCTCCAAATATTGGAAGATTCTTGGTTCCATGGGGCTTCTTGGCGCATTTGGTATCATGGCTTATTACATGGTATTAGGTGGTTGGGTGATGTCCTATATCATCAGTCTGATTAATAACACCCTTGATATTAGCGCACCAATTACAAAAGAAGTGGCCAAAGATTTCTACGATTTACACATCAGCAACAGCCCATGGGAAATCATGCTTTATACCTTCCTGTTCGTTGCGGTGAATTACATTATTTTGGCAAAAGGTATCATCGGCGGGATTGAACGTTCTGTAAAATACTTAATGCCATTACTATTCATCTTCCTAATTGGTATGGTAATTCGTAATCTTACCTTACCGGGTGCAATGGAAGGTGTGACTTTCTACTTAAAACCAGATTTCAGTAAAATCACACCTAAATTATTCATTTTCGTATTAGGTCAAGTATTCTTTGCATTAAGTCTTGGTTTCGGTGTATTGATTACCCTCTCCAGCTATTTAAACAAAGAAGAAAACCTTATTCATACAGCCGTTATTACAGGTTTCACCAATACCATTATCGCCGTGTTATGTGGTTTTATGATCTTCCCATCATTATTCACATTCGGCATTGAACCTAACGCTGGCCCAACTTTGGTTTTCCAAAGTTTACCTATTGTCTTCTCACATTTATGGGCGGGTAAATTCTTTGCTATCGTGTTCTTCGGCTTATTGCTTATTGCAGCATTAACCACATCAATTACGATTTACGAAGTCATCATCACCGCATTGCAAGAAAAGCTCAGAATGCGCCGTGGAAAAGCGATTTTTGTTACCTTGATGGGGATTTTCTTATTAGGTAATGTACCCTCTATTCTAGGTGATAACCTTTGGAAAGATTTCACCATTTTCGGTAAAAGCATTTTCGATGCCTTCGATTTCGTCAGCGGCAATATTCTCTTTATGTTGACCGCACTTGGTTGTGCGATTTTCGTTGGTTTTGTGTTAAAAGACGATGCAAAAAAAGAGCTATCACCAACGCCAAATTCACTTTTCACCACAATCTGGTTTAACTATGTCAAATTTGTGGTCCCTGTGATTATTTTGGTGATTTTTATCAGTAATATGTAATAAAAAAACCGAGCTATTTTGCTCGGTTTCTTTTTGTCTATTCTCTATTTTGCTTCAGCTTGGGTCTTTTTCTCTTCCAGCTCTTCCCAACGAAGGAAAGCCGTTTCAAGTTCAGCTTCGGTGTCCGATAATTCCTTAAGCTTCGCATCGGTTACATCATGGGCTTGTTGGAAAAAGTGAGGATCACCAATTTCAGCTTGAAGTGCGGTAATTTTCTCTTCCAATTCTTCCAATAGCTGTGGAAGTTGTTCCAGCTCACGTTGCTCTTTATAAGAAAGTTTAACGGATTTCGGCTTTTGAGAAACAACGTCATTTTTGACCGCACTTTCTTGTAGTTTTGGTGCTTCTTTTTTGACTTTTTGAGCCTCTTGCTCTGCTTTCATGGCAAAGTAATTGGCTTGTTGTCCTTTTGCATCAAAGAAACCGCCTACGTATTTATTCAATACGCCGTCGCCTTCAAAGAAATAACACTCAGTTGCGACGTTATCAATAAACTGACGATCATGGCTGACAATCAATAAGGTGCCTTGATAATCCGTGAGGATTTCTTCCAATAATTCTAAGGTTTCTACATCCAAGTCATTGGTTGGTTCATCGAGAATCAATAGATTATTCGGTTTCAGTAATAATTTAGCTAATAACAAGCGATTACGTTCACCACCTGAAAGCGCTTTTACGGGTGTCATTGCTCGTTTTGGTGGAAATAAGAAATCCTGTAAATAGCCCAACACATGACGTTTTACACCATTGACTTCAATATCCTGCTTGCCATCAGCAACGTTATCCATCACTGTTTTTTCTGGATCAAGATCAGCACGATATTGGTCAAAATAAGCGATATCTAATTTTGTACCACAATGAATGCGACCACTCGTTGGCTCTATTTCACCTAATAAAAGTTTAATAAATGTGGTTTTTCCGCAGCCATTTGGGCCAACTAATGCAATTTTATCGCCACGTAAAATGGTCGTACTGAAATCTTTGAGAAGTTGTTTGCCTTCAATTTCATAGCTCACATCTTCCATTTCAAACACGATTTTGCCAGAACGACTTGAGTTATCTAATTGTAACTTAGCAGTACCCATCACCTCACGACGCTGACGACGTTCTTCACGCATGGCTTTTAAAGCGCGCACACGGCCTTCATTACGCGTACGGCGAGCTTTAATACCTTGACGAATCCAAACCTCTTCTTGCGCTAAGCGCTTATCAAAAAGCTCATTCTGCAATGCTTCGACACGTAAGATTTCCTCTTTAGCGGTGAGGTATAAATCATAGTTACCTGGATAAGACACTAATTTCCCGCGGTCTAAATCGACAATACGAGTGGCCATTTTGCGGATAAAAGAACGGTCGTGGGAAATAAACACAATACTTCCGGTAAATTCCAATAAGAAGTTTTCTAACCATTCGATTGCATCCACATCTAAGTGATTGGTCGGTTCATCTAATAACAAGACATCGGGATTACACACCAACGCACGAGCAAGAGCGGCTTTACGCAACCAACCACCCGATAAATCCGCTAATTTAGTATCAGGATTTAACTCAAGCTTTTGTAGAACTTCATTGATTTTATTTTCAAATTGCCAACCATTGGCATGCTCTAATTTTGCTTGCACTTGCGCAAGTTGGTTAAGAATTTGCTCACTGTAATTTTGTGTCAACTCTTGTGAAATATGGTGATATTCCTTTAACAAATCCGCTAAATGCTCAATGCCTTCTGCCACATAATCAAACACATTCCCTTCAGCATGGCGAGGCGGGTCTTGTTCTAAACGTGAAACCACTAAATCTTTTTCATATTGCACTTTGCCGTCATCCATCGTGACTTGCTGTGCAATAATTTTTAATAACGTTGATTTACCTGCCCCGTTACGCCCCACCAAACATACGCGCTCATTGGGTTCAATATGCAGTTCAGCGTGATCAAGTAACGGATGATCACTAAAAGAAAGATAAGCGTTAGTTAAACTAATTAATGCCACAAAATTGTCCTATAAATTCAAAATATCAATAAAAATAACCGCACTTTAGAGCTGATGATAAACCTTTAAAGCATAGGCATCTGACATGCCTGCGATATAGTCACAAATAATACGTTTTTTGCCCTGTTCTGGCGCATTTTTCCAACGATTAGCCGTGTTCGTTGGCAATAAACGTTCTGGGTCAGACTCAAAAATCTGGAACATTTCAGTGAGAATGCGTTGTCCTTTATATTCAATACGTTGCGTTTCCACATGACGAATCACGTATTTCCATACAAACTTTTTAAACACATTTAATGCCGCAATCACATCTTGCGGTAGTTCCGCGTTATAACGTAACAAAGGTTCATCAAAATTGCCGGTGACTTTCCAACGCACATGGGTAATGAAGAAATTCACTAATGCACCGATCGCATTTTTACGCTCGAAATGATGGTTGGAGAACAATCGTTGGCTGACTTGCTCTATATTTTTTGCCAGCCAATCCGAAGGAATCGTTTTAAGTTCATCTAAGGCTCCTTGCCATTGATGTTGATTTACTACACCGGTCACAATCGCATCTTCTAAATCATGTACGCCATAGGCAATATCGTCTGCCAACTCCATAATGCTACAATCTAACGATTTAAATTGTGTTTTTAAAAACTCGCCAGGATTTGACCGCACTTTTTGAAATGAACCAAATAAAGTGCGGTCATTTTCAGAAAGATTTTGCAACAGCCAATCAAACATTGTGACGTCATCACGGAATAACCCTTTTCCTGGTTTCCAATCACTAATTTTGACATAACGCGGATCAGCGCTTTCAGTATGCGGCAACTGGACATATTGAGGGGAAGATAAGTCTAAAATATTCGGATATTTCACCACGCCTAAAATAGCACGACGCGTTAAATTCATCCCTGCGGTTTCAGTATAAGGCTCAAGTTTAGTAATGATACGAAATGTCTGCGCATTGCCTTCAAAGCCGCCATGATTCCGCATCATATAATTGAGCGCCACTTCCCCACCATGACCAAATGGTGGATGGCCAATATCATGCGCAAAGCACAAACTTTCAATTAAATCATTACTTGGTAATAAAGGTCTGAGTTGTTTCTGTAATTCACTTTTTTCAATATGAAGCTGGTCTGAAATAGCAACATAACTTTCCGAAAATTTTAATTGGGAAACCAGACTGCTACCGATTTGTGCTACTTCAAGAGAATGAGTTAGGCGCGTACGATAAAAATCATTTTCGCCCACCGCGTGAATTTGTGTTTTTGCTTGTAAACAACGGAAAGCGGCGGAATGTAAAATCCGCCCGCGATCACGACGAAATGGCGGTCGATGATCTTTTTCGCGAGGCGGATCAGGGAGGAAACGTTCAGTCCAAAAATCAGCTAATTGGGTTCTCATAAAAATAGATGAATAATATGGAATACTAAGGGTGCTAAAATGGAGCTCATAATACCGCAAAGTACCAAAGAAATCGAACTATAACTACCCGCTTTTGGATCGGCTTCCATACAACTTACCGTACCTAATGCGTGAGAAACCGCACCAACAGACAACCCCACCGCTTCTTGTTGTTTAATCCCAACTTTTTTCAAGATGAGATAACCAAAAACGGAGCCTTGTAAACCCGCAACGACCACACCTACCGCAGTCACGGCGGGAATACCGCCTAAATGCGAAGACACTTCCATTGCAATAGGAGTAGTAATCGATTTTGGTAATACTGTTGCTACCATTTCAGGACTTGCGCCTAAAATAATAGCAAAAATAGCTCCTGTAAACATTGAGAATATCGAAGCCAGTGTGACGACTGAAAGGATAATTTTCCACTGTTTAGCAATTTGACGAAGTTGTTCATACAACGGTAACGCCAGTGCAACAATACTCAACCCTAATAAATTATTAATCGGCGCATTTCCTGCCATATAATTATCATAAGGAATACCTCCTACCTCTAAGATCAAAACGAGAATGGATACAGTAAGTACGAAAGTATTGAAAATCATGGACTTCCAACGTTTACTAATTTGTAATGCGAGCCAAAATCCGAAAATCGTTAAACCAGTATAAAGATAAATTGCATACTGCATAATAAAACCTTAGTTTGCCTGAAAATTACGTTTTTCTAATACTTTCTGACGTTTATGAGTAAAAGATTGCTTGTAAAACAAATAATTACCCAAAAATGCGATAATAAAGAGCGTCAGAAAAGTACTGAGAATATTTGGAATGAGTAAAATTTTCCATTGAGAAACAAGTAAATCATAATATTTGATAATGCCTACACTCACCGGCACAAAAAGTACTGCCATATACCGAATTAACAAACTAGAACCCAAATAAATCCATTCTAAACGAATAATACGTGTCGTTAAGCCTAAAAAAAGTAGTAATAACCCCCAAATGCTACCAGGAATCCCTACAGGGATATAGTGAGAAATCAAATTGCCGAGTAGTAATATAATGTATAAAATGACAATAGAACGAACTAGTTGAATGCCTTTTTGGAGTAACATATTTCCTCTTTCAACTTATTTAACAATAATTAAAATTTATTTTACGCTTTTTTTGTTAGAATTACCCTCTCTTTTTAGTTAAATATTGCGATATAGATCAAAGAAATTCCAAATGATTAAAAATGCTTTCTTATTTTTAGCCCTAATTTTGACCGCACTTTGGTCTCAATTTTCACTCTCTGTGGAACGTCAGATGGCGTGTTGGGTTGTAGGTGTTAGCGATGGCGATACTCTAACTTGTTTTTTACCCACTAAAAAACAACTCAAAGTGCGATTACAAGAAATTGATGCCCCTGAAAAAGGTCAACCATTTGGAAAAAAAGCTAAACAATATCTTTCCAAACTGGTTTTCAAACAAAATGTGACGTTGTCCGTTTCTGGTTACGATCGTTACCAACGTATTTTGGCAACGGTTTACCTGCAAGAACAAAACATCAACTTAGAAATGGTAAAAAACGGCATGGCGTGGGTTTATCCGCAATATGTTAAAAATCCACTCTACTTTCAGGCACAAGATTTTGCCCAACAACAAAAAATTGGCTTATGGCGAGATTCCAACCCTATTGCCCCTTATGAATGGCGAAAACAGAACAAAGCAGGCAAACATGGAGGTCAACATGGCTTTTGATTATCAATCATTTAAAAATGAATTTCCTTATTTTAAATCGTCAAATGCCGTGGTTTATTTGGATAATGCGGCAACAGCATTAAAACCTCAAGCACTAATTGATGCAACAAGTACTTTTTATCAATCGGCAGGCTCCGTGCATCGTAGTCAGTATGAAGCCGCACAAACAGCACAATATGAAAATGCCCGTCACTTAGTTAAAACCTTAATTAATGCAGAAGATGAAAAAGCGGTGATTTGGACTTCAGGAACGACGCATAGCATTAATTTAGTCGCTAACGGTTTACTCCCCTCTTTGCATACGGATGACGAGATTTTAATTAGCCAAGCAGACCATCATGCTAATTTTGTTACGTGGCATGAGACAGCGAAAAAATGCGGGGAAAAAATTCAAGTGTTGCCTATTTTGGATAATTGGTTAATTGATGAAAATGCCTTAATTGCAGCCTTAAATGATAAAACCAAATTAGTGGCGCTCAATTTTGTTTCCAACGTAACGGGAACAGAACAACATATCCAACATTTAATTCGAGTAATCCGTCAACATAGTAATGCGCTCGTTTTAGTGGATGCCGCTCAGGCTATTAGCCATATACAAATTGATTTGCAAGCATTAGATGCGGATTTTATTGCCTTTTCGGCACACAAAATTTATGGACCAAACGGCATTGGTATATTAAGCGGAAAATTAAGCTCACTTTCTATGCTACAACCGCTTTTTTACGGTGGAAAAATGATTGAGCGTGTATCCCATGAATGTATTACCTTTGCTGATTTGCCTTATCGATTAGAGGCGGGCACACCTAATATTGCTGGCGTGATTGGCTTTGGCGCAGTATTAGATTGGCTCCCAAAATGGGATTTCCAGGCCGCAGAGGCGCATGCCATTGAGCTTGCCGAGCAAAGTAAAGTGCGGTTGAAAAACTATCCAAATTGTCGTTTATTCAATTCACCACAACCAAGTTCTGTTGTATGTTTTGTTTTTGATGGGATTGCTGCTTCGGATCTTGCTACCCTATTAAGTGAACAGAAAATTGCGTTGCGTGTTGGCGAACATTGCGCTCAACCTTACTTAGCCCGTCTTGGCGAGCGTACTACATTACGACTTTCTTTTGCACCTTACAATAGCCCGCAAGATGTGGATGCTTTTTTTGCAGCATTAGATAAATCCTTAGAGTTATTAGCATGCTAGAAAACATTAAACAGGCAAAAAATTGGGAAGATTGCTACCGTTTTATTATTCAAGCGGGTAAGCATCTCCCTCAACCTTCTCCTGATGAATTGGCTCAAATGCAATCGATTCAAGGCTGTGAAGCGGGACTTTGGTTTAAGGCCATTCCACAATATGACGATACGTTTCAATTTCAAGCTTACAGCGAAGCACGCATTATGAATGGTTTATTATGGTTGTTGCTGCAAAACATCAATGGACAAACCAATAATCAACTACAACAATTTAATATCAGTCAATTTTTTGATGAACTTGGTATTGCTTCTCGCTTAAGCGAAACCCGCTTAAACGGTTTAAAACAAATCGAAGAAATCTTGCACAATCTGTAATTATGTATCTGATCGAGCCTTTTTTTAAATTAACCGCCTTAGAAAATGACATCGGCCAACAAAGCCATTTGCTCAATGCAATCATCGACCAATGGCGTTATAACGGACAAATTATCGGCCGTGAAACTCCTCTTTATTTGACGGAGGAAGACGGCGAACAAGGTTTTGCGATGCGCGTCATTTGCCCTGAGCAAGATAGCCTTTTACCCGAGAATAATAACCAAACTGTGAATCTGGTGATGGAAAATGCTGAAAAGTGCGGTCTACATTTTCAAGGTTTTCAAATTATTGCTGATGATTTAAATTCTGACAGCACCGCAGAATGTAGCCAACCAGCATGGCAAATACTCTACACCACACATTTGCAATCTTGCTCACCATTGCATAGCGGAGAAGATTTCTCCCCAATTCCGCTCTATAAACAGCTAAAAAATCAACCGCACTTAAGCCAAGATTTAATTAAATGGCAGGAAAATTGGCAGGCTTGCGATCAGTTGCAAATGAATGGTTCGGCTTTAGAAAAAGAATCGTTAAATGAAATCACCGAGGTTAATAGTACGCTTACTAAACATGGGCGATACCTTGCTGATGAAATCGAAAAAGAAAGCGATATACCAACCTATTATTATTTATACCGTGTCGGAGGCCATTCTTTAGAATCGGAAAAACGACGCTGTTGCCCTCAATGTGGTAACGATTGGGCATTAGAAACACCACTATTTGATATAATTTACTTTAAATGCGACCAATGTCGATTAGTCTCGAATATGTCGTGGAATTTTTTATAACGCTTTCGTCATTTAGGAAAACAAATGAACTATCAAGATAAAAGTCTTCAATCTTTAAAACTCGGTCAAGCAACCGAATATGCTGCGAATTATGACCGCACTTTGTTACAACCGGTGCCTCGTAAACTCAATCGTGATGGCTTAGGTATAACCGAACAACAGCCATTTTCCGAAGGAGCCGATATTTGGACAGCCTATGAGATTTCTTGGTTAAATCCAAAAGGTTTACCTCAAGTGGCTATTGCCGATGTAGAAATTGATTATCGCAGTGAAAATTTGATTGAATCAAAAAGCTTTAAACTCTATTTAAACAGCTTTAACCAAAGCAAATTTGCTGATTTTGCTAGCGTAGAACACACGATGCGAGAAGATCTAAGTGCTTGTGCCCAAGGCGAGGTCAAAGTACGCTTACATCCATTATCTCACTATCATGGACAAAGTGTTGATACTTTAACGGGCGATTGCATTGATGATCAGGATATCGAAATCCACAGCTACGAATTTAATGCAGACATTTTGCAAAATTGTACGTCCGATAATGTGGTGGAAGAAACCTTAGTAAGCCATTTATTGAAATCTAACTGTCTTATCACGAGTCAGCCGGATTGGGGAACCGTACAAATTCATTATATGGGTAAACAAATCGATCGCGAAAAACTTCTTCGCTACATCGTGTCTTTCCGTCAACATAATGAGTTTCACGAGCAGTGTGTTGAGCGTATTTTCTGTGATTTGATGCAATACGCCAAACCAGAAAAACTCACCGTCTATGCGCGTTATACTCGCCGTGGTGGATTGGATATCAATCCATTCCGTTCCAACTTTGAGACAATTTCAGAAAATTTACGTTTGGCAAGACAATAAGTAAAAAGAAAAAGTGCGGTGAAAATCAACCGCACTTTTAGCTTTATACATGACGTAAATCGTGAGCTTGTTGCAATAACTGGCGACTCTCTTGTAAGAATTGATCGGAATATTCCCCAAACCATTCTCTCACTTGATGGAAAGCATCAATAAACCCTTGGCGATCGCCTTTTTCAAAGAATTGGAGCGCCTCTTCATAGGTTTGTTTCAAACTTTCAATCATATCTAAATTTTCTGGCTTATCCATAATAATATCGGCATAAAGTGCCGCATCTTGAGCAAATAAACGACCAATCATAGCTAATTCCAAACGATAAATCGGGGAAGATAATGCCAATAAATTGCTTAAATTGACAGGCTGTTTAGAAAGATGCAGACCATTCGCAAAGGTGGAAAAGTGACGTAATGCTTGAATGTACGTCATATTGTGATCATGCTCTGCTGCATCAATTTGGTAAATTTTTGCACCCCAGATTTGAATTTGCTCTAGCAACCATTCATAACGCTCACTAAAGCGCCCATCACAACGCACGACCACTTGTTTTGTCATGCTCGCAATATCAGGGCCAAACATTGGGTGCAGTCCAACCACAGCCCCTTTATGCACATCTAACATTTTAGCCAATGGCGCACGTTTCACTGAAGTGAGATCCGCCAGTAGCATATTTTCCGTTAAATAGGGTTTTAAACGTTCTATGGTTTCTAACGTGTGATCAATCGGTACTGAGACAATAACAACATCCGCATTTGTTAAAATGCGTTCTGCCACATCCCAATCATCTCGGTCTAAAATAGAAATGGGATAACCAGAAGCGCGTAAATAGCGGGCAAATAACTGCCCCATTTTTCCGTAACCACCAACAATAACAATTTTGTTAATAGCAGGATTCAGGGTTTTAAAACCAAATTGATTTTCATTGGAGTAAGATTCACGCATGAAACGACGGAGCACATCTTCGATGAGTTGAGGAGAGATTCCTGCTTTCACCGCTTCTTCTCGGCGTGCTTGTAACATCGCTAATTCACGATCAGGTGCATAAATTGGTAAACCTTTTTCGTGCTTTACTTCGCCGACTTGGGTCACCAATTCGAGGCGTTTAGCAAAAAGTTGAATCAGTTCGCGATCGAGTGTATCAATTTCCTGACGTAAATGATTAAGGACATCCATAATTCACCTGTAATATCTTATTTACATAGATTGCAATTAAAAGGTTACAGGTGAGATTACTGGAATTAAAACAGAAAGGCAAATGATTAGAGAGATTGTGTAATCAAACGTTGTGGACGAATTACATTGTTATCATCGATAAGTGCCACGCCTAAAAAGACATTCTTGTCAGAAAACAACCGCACTTGACCATATAATTTTGCTTCATTAGCAAATTTGACACGTTGCCCAAAGCCGATACCTTTACTTTGTTCAGCATTTAACTGTAACGCTGGTAATTTGCTGACCGCTGTATCTGTCGGTAAAAGATGTTGATCAAGTTGAGCAAGATCACCTTGCTCTGCAAGCGCCTGCAAAGCATCCCATGTCATCATCTTTTCTGTTGGATAATCCGCAACCGCAGTTCGACGTAATACAGTCACATGAGCACCACAACCTAGCACTTCACCTAAATCATCCACTAATGTACGGATATAGGTTCCTTTCGAACAATGCACTTCTAAAGTTAGAAAAGGTGCTTGATACTCGATAAAGTTAAGCTCAAAAATCGTGATAGGACGTGCTTCACGTTCCACGGTAATGCCTGCGCGAGCATACTCATATAACGGTTTTCCATTGTGCTTTAACGCAGAAAACATAGTCGGCACTTGCAAAATGTCACCACGGAATTGTTCAAGTGCGGTCAAAATTTGTGATGTTTCCACATTGACAGAACGCGTTTCGACCACTTGTCCTTCTGCATCGGAGGTATCCGTGCGTTCACCTAATTTTGCTGTAACCACATAGCGTTTATCTGCATCTAATAAGAATTGGGAAAATTTTGTGGCTTCTCCTAAGCAAATAGGCAACATACCGGTTGCTAATGGATCGAGCGCACCTGTATGCCCTGCTTTATTCGCTTGGAATACGCGTTTCACTTTTTGCATAATGTCATTCGATGACATACCTTGTGGCTTATCTAATAAAAATACGCCATCAATATCACGTCCACGCTTACGAGGTCTCGACATTAGTCATTTTCCTCAACGTGTTTTTTCTCGTCTTCACGTATTACGTTTGTCACCAAATTAGACATACGCATCCCTTCGACTAAGGATTGATCGTAGAAGAAACGAATTTCCGGCACAATGCGTAAGCGCATTGCTTTACCCACTAATGAACGAATGTAAGGTGCCGCTTTTTCTAACCCTTTCATGCCCTGTGCAATCGCTACTTCATCATGATCAAACAAAAATGTGACAAACACTTTTGCATAAGCTAAATCGCTTGATACTTCCACATCAGACACGGTTACCATGCCAATACGGGGATCTTTCACTTCACGTTGCAAAATGATGGCGATTTCTTTTTGTAATTCTTGTGCAACGCGATCGCTGCGTTTAAATTCTCTTGCCATAATATTTCTCTTATTAAAAAGCGGTCAAAAATACGTTGAATTTTGACCGCTCTTTTTATCGATTAGATTGAACGTTTAACTTCAACGACTTCAAACACCTCGATTTGGTCGCCGACTTTTACGTCATTGTAGTTTTTAACGCCGATACCACATTCCATACCATTACGGACTTCAGAAACGTCATCTTTAAAGCGACGGAGAGATTCCAATTCACCTTCAAAGATTACCACGTTATCACGTAATACGCGGATTGGGTTGTTACGTTTTACTACACCTTCGGTCACCATACAACCTGCGATTGCACCAAATTTCGGATGTTTGAATACATCACGCACTTCAGCCAAGCCAATGATTTCTTGTTTGAATTCAGGTTGTAACATACCGCTCATCGCTGCTTTCACATCATTTAATAGTTCATAAATGATAGAGTAATAACGAAGGTCAATATTTTCTGCTTCGATAATACGGCGAGCAGAAGCGTCCGCACGTACGTTAAAGCCAACAATAATCGCATTAGAGGCTGCCGCTAGGGTTGCATCAGTTTCAGAAATACCACCGACACCAGACCCAACAACTTTCACTTTCACTTCATCAGTAGAAAGATCTTGTAACGATTGAATAATCGCTTCCACAGAACCCTGTACGTCTGCTTTCACGATGATATTCAGTTCAGCAACATCACCTTCAGCCATATTACTAAACATATTTTCAAGTTTCGCTTTTTGCTGACGAGCAAGTTTCACTTCACGGAACTTACCTTGACGGTGTAACGCCACTTCACGTGCTTTTTTCTCATCACGCACTACAGTCGCTTCATCACCCGCTGCAGGTACACCAGAAAGACCTAACACCTCAACCGGGATAGATGGGCCTGCTTCATCGATTTCTTTACCGTTTTCATCGCGCATTGCACGAACACGACCGTATTCAAAACCGCAAAGTACGATATCACCTTTACGTAAGGTACCAGATTGAACAAGAATGGTTGCAACTGGACCACGACCTTTATCAAGGTAAGATTCAATCACTACACCGCTTGCCATGCCGTCTTTTACAGCCGTTAATTCAAGTACTTCTGATTGAAGCAAGATGGCATCTAATAAGTCATCAACACCGGTACCTTTCTTCGCAGAAACTGGAACGAATTGCACATCACCACCGAATTTCTCAGAAATCACTTCGTGTTGAAGTAATTCTTGTTCTACTCGGTCTGGATTTGCTTCTGGTTTATCAATTTTGTTCACCGCAACCACTAAAGGCGCACCTGCTGCTTTCGCGTGTTGAATCGCTTCAATGGTTTGAGGCATCACACCATCATCTGCCGCAACAACAAGAACGACGATATCCGTTGCTTTCGCACCACGTGCACGCATTGAGGTAAATGCGGCGTGTCCTGGCGTATCTAAGAAGGTGATCATTTTGCCATCATCCATTTCTACGTGGTACGCACCGATGTGCTGAGTAATACCACCCGCCTCACCTGCTGCAACTTTCGCTTTACGAATATAGTCAAGCAATGAGGTTTTACCATGGTCAACGTGACCCATGATCGTTACAACTGGTGCTCGAGTCACTTTTTCTGCGTTAACATCACGATCGCCTAATACTTCTTCTTCTAGTTCATTTTCATTGCGAAGAATCACTTTGTGACCTAATTCTTCAGCCACTAATTGAGCTGTTTCTTGGTCAAGCACTTGGTTAATGGTCACCATTTCGCCCATCTTCATCATTGCTTTGATGATTTCAGTTGCTTTGGTTGCCATTTTATTTGCTAATTCTGCAACCGTAATGGTTTCACCAATCACAACATCCTGTTTCACAACCTGAACAGGTTTTGTGAAGGCTTGTTGTAATGCTGCACCTTTCTTACCATTTTTACCTTTACCGAATTTACCATCTTTTTGATTTTTACGGTTAGATTCGCGCTCATTTTTATTGCCGCCTTTCACGTCATCGCGTTCTTTTTTCGCTTTAGCGACTTTATTTTTGCCGCGACCGCGATTTTCATTACGGCGTTCTTCTTCGTCTTCCGCTTCTAAAGCATAACGAGAGCTTAAATTGTAATCAGTATAATCTTCTGATGCGGTTTCATTGCTTGACGTATCCGCTTCAGCATAACGTTTAGCATCTTCAGCCGCTTTACGCGCTTGCTCTTCTGCCTTTTGGCGAGCCAGCTCTTCCGCTTTGCGACGGAGTTCTGCTTCTTCCGCTTTACGTTTTTCTTTTTCTGGATCAACAGATTTAGGTTTATTTTCAACCGCACTTTGTGCTGGTTTCACTGCCTTTTCTGCTTCAACCTTAGCTTTCTCAGCTTTTGCTTTTTCTGCTGCAGCTTTTTCAGCAGCTAAACGTGCTTTTTCTTCTGCCGCTTTCTTCTCTGCTTCTTGCTGTGCTTTTAATTTTTCTGCCTCAGCAGCTTTTCGGGCAGCATCTGTTGGCACAGTGCGTTTTTTACGAACTTCAACTTGTACCGCTTTTGCTTTACCGCCAGCTGTTGTACTGCTTACGGTTGTTTTTGTTCTGCGTTGAATACTTAGTTTTTTCGGTGCATTCGCATCCGCATTTTTTACATCTTCAGTCATTATTAAACTCCTTACTCTTCGCTAAACCAGCAAATATTACGCGCAGCCATAATAAAGTCAGCGGCTTGCTCTGCGGTTAATTCTTCGATATCAGCTAAATCATCTACACCTTGCTCAGCAAGTTCTTCAAGCGTAGTAATTTGTTTTTCAGCTAATTTAAAGGCTATGTGACGATTCATCCCTTCAAGATTTAATAAACGATCTTCAATATTCGCTTTTTTCAAGGCTTCTTCTTCAGCTGCAGCAGCTGCAGTAATCGCATCTTTTGCACGACCTTGTAACTCTTCGATAAGATCTTCATCTTCTAAACCATCAATTGCAGTTAGCTCGCTTACTGGAACATAAGCCACTTCTTCTAAAGAAGTAAAACCTTCATCCACTAAGATTTGAGCAAACTCTTCATCAAGACCTAATTTATCCATAAATAAATTTAATACTTTGGTGTCTTCTGCTTGATGTTTTTCATTTAATTGTTCGGTAGTCATGACGTTTAATGTCCAACCGGTTAATTGTGTCGCTAAACGTACATTCTGACCGTTACGACCAATTGCTTGCGCTAAGTTGTCAGCATTAACCGCAATATCCATTGAGTGATTATCTTCATCTACGATAATTGAAGTCACATCAGCTGGCGCCATCGCATTAATTACATATTGTGCCGGATTATCATCCCAAAGTACGATATCCACACGTTCGCCACCTAATTCATTGGTAATCGCTTGAACGCGTGCACCACGCATACCCACACATGCACCAACTGGGTCAATACGTTTGTCATTTGATTTCACCGCAATTTTCGCACGAGAACCTGGGTCACGAGCCGCACCACGAATTTCAAGCATTTCTTCGCCGATTTCTGGTACTTCAATACGGAATAACTCGATTAACATTTCAGGTTTTGCACGTGTTACGAATAGTTGTGCTGTTTTGCTTTCTGGGTTCACTTTATAAAGCACACCACGAACACGATCACCTGGACGGAAGTTCTCACGAGGAAGCATATCTTCACGCATAATCACGGCTTCAGCTTTATTGCCTAAATCTAAAATGATACTTTCACGATTTACTTTTTTCACCGTACCCGTAACAATCTTGCCTTCTTCAGAACGGAATTGCTCAACTACTTTTGCACGTTCTGCTTCACGGATTTTAGTGCTGATTACTTGGCGAGCGGTTTGCATTGCAATACGGTCAAATGCGATAGACTCAATTTGGTCTTCAACATAATCACCAAGTTGAACATTCGGATCTTCAAATTGTGCCGCTTCTAATGTCATTTCTTTTGTTGGCACTTTAACTTCATCAACCACCAACCAACGACGGAATGTATCAAACTCACCCGTTTTAGGGTTGATAGATACGCGAATATCGGTTTCATAGTCATATTTTTTCTTTGTTGAAAGTGCAATCGCACTCTCTAACGCTTCAAAAATCTTTTCGCGTGGTAATAACTTCTCGTTAGATACTGCTTCAGCAGCTAACAAAATCTCTTTACTCATTTTCCTTTTTCTCCTTTAAAATTTTGCGATTACATTGGCTTTTTGAATGTTGCCAAAAATAAGAACTTGTTCCTGACCATCAACAATAAGTGTCAACATGTCATTTTCAATTTTTTCCAATTTACCTTGCCATTTACGACGATCTAAAACAGGAATTCGTAAATGCACAGCGATATCCTCGCCCACATAACGTTGGAATTGCTCAAGCGTAAATAGTGGACGATCAAGACCTGGTGATGACACTTCCAGGTTATATTTATCCGCAATGGGATCTTCTACGTCTAAAATCGCGCTCACTTGACGACTTACATCAGCACAATCATCAACGCCTACGCCACCGTCTTTATCAATGAATAAACGCACGGTCATAAAACGACCTGCACGTTGGCATTCAATCCCCCAAAGTTCGCAGCCTAAGTCTTCTACTGCACCTTGAAGCATCTCTTGCAATTTTTGTTCTAATGTTGCCAATTTTTGCTCCTAATCTTAAAATTCAGACATAAAAAAAGGGTTAGGTTCGTCAATGAACCTAAGCCCAGTTTCTAAATTTCTCGTACAAAAAAACCCCAAATTTGGGGTTCTTTTTACTGAACTTGTTATTGGTTGCGGGGGCCGGATTTGAACCGACGGCCTTCGGGTTATGAGCCCGACGAGCTACCAAGCTGCTCCACCCCGCGTCCGAAATATGGGGTGTATTATAGTGTTCTAAATCAAAAGATCAAGCGATTTCTACTAATTTTCTTGAAAACCTAAGATTTTTTAACTGCACTTTGCTTTATCTAAAGTGATAGTTAGAATCCAAAGCCAGTGCCTAGACCTACACCAACGCCAACACCATTACTGCCGCCACCGGCGCCAACACCAACAGAACAAGCACTCACTAAAGCACTTAATACAGCCACTAAAAATAATTTTTTCATAGATTTTCCTTTGTTAAATGTTCAAATAACCGATAAACGGCCAATAAGTCCGTTCGTGCAATCGGTTTGAACGGAAGTAAAAGATAATAAAGCCAACGAAATCTTCTCACATATGACAACATATCAACCCAATAAGTTGTCGGGCAGTGAGATTTATAATAATCAAATAATTCATTAAGCTTTTCATCATCTAAGCCTTTCACACGACATAAACTGTCTAAAAATGCTAGCATATCACGTGTAATCAACCAATGTTCATTATGGCTTTTTGAATGAGATTCAAAGTCCATAAAACTAATTTTACCATCTTTCCATGCGATATCTCGTATAGCTGGACGACCGTGAATAATGCCTTGTTGATGAAGATTAATCAATATTTCTATCGCTGAATGCAAAATATGTGATTTTTCTGCCCAAGACAATGTTTCATCATTCAGCCAGATGTTTAATGTTGGCCCTGCATCTTCCAATACTAAATAATCATCACCGAAACCGCATAATTTAGGTACTGGTGCACCAATATTATTTAAATGCTGTAGTATTTCACACTCTTCTTTAAAATGTTGTTTTGGATATGGTTTTAATAATAACCATATCCCTTTTAATTGCTCGGGTTGCTTTAACCAATAATGTTTCCCTAAATATTTAAAGCGGAAAACACGTTCTCCACGATGTTCTTCAAGAAGCTTTTGCACATGGTCTTTAAGTGACGAAGTCATAATCTCTACTTAAATTTTTATTGTGTATTGAAAAGATAAGCGATACATTCTACAAAATTTTCATTCTTTTTCAATCAAGGAGAAAAATATGCATTTTTTGAAAAAAGTGCTTACCATACTGACCTTAGGTTTCTGTACGCTATCTGTACAAGCCTCTCCCTTCAGTATCAGCGAGCAACAAATTAACCAATATTTAAGTGAAAAAGGCACGATTAATGACAAACTCGGTATTCCAGGATTATTTTCTGTGGATTACTCACTGAAAGATTTAGTAACTCAAATCGGGCAAACTGAAAGTAATCGTGTTGAAATGAGTGGTTTGGCTGATACGCTTATTCGTTTATCCGGTAAAACCTATCCAGCTAAATTGCATTTAACCTTTGATGCCGTTCCAGAATATAACGCACAGGAAGGAGCGCTCTATTTAAAAAATCTGCGAATTTTACGCTGGTCTGGCGAACCTAATAGTGCAATGGAGCAACTCCAAGATGTTATGCCGCTATTAAGCGATGGTGTGGCAGCATTATTAAGTCGGATGCCTGTTTACACCTTGGATGAAAGTGACATGAAACAAATGCTGATTAAGAAGTTTGCCAAAGAAATTAAAGTTGAAAAAGGTCGACTGGAATTAATTGGTGGAATGTTTTAACAATAAGGGCGTATTAAACGCCCTTTTTTATAACTCAATGATAGCTCGCAAACCTTGAATTTGCCCGTTAGCTTCAATATTTTCTAATCGGAAACGATAGTGATGCAATTCTGCTATTCTTGCCACAATAGACAATCCAAGCCCACTTCCCTTTTCATTTTGTCCTGCAGGACGATAAAAACGCTGCCCTAATTTTGCTAATTCTTCTGGCGTAACACCACCGCCATTATCTTCAATAAGAATTTTACGAGGCTGCAAAATCACTCGAACCAGAGTGCCTTGAGGACAATATTTAATGGCATTATCCAACAAGTTTCTCAACATTTGGGCAAGTAATAATGGCTGCCCTTGCTTAACGGCAGGATCTCCCTGATGCTCAAACTGCAATTCGATTTGGCGTTGCTGTGCACTGAAATATAACTCACCGATAAGTGAAGTTATAATTTCTGACCAATGAATCGGTTCCTGACGATTTAATTCTTTAAGATTATCCAAGCGGGAAAGTGTAAGAAGCTGTTCAATTAATTGGGTTGCTCGATCGATACCTTGGGTTAAATGCGCTAAGGCCATTTCACGCGTTTGTGCATCATCGCCAGCCAACTGTGCGACTTCTGTTTGAATGCGCAATGCCGCTAATGGACTACGTAATTCATGTGCTGCATCAGAAACAAAACGTCGCTCCCGTTCTAGCTGCTCACTGGTACGTGTGAAAAATTGATTTAAGTTTTGGACTAACGGTAGAATCTCTTTTGGCACATCATCAATTTCTAATAACGACACATCACCTGGTCGGCGAGCTTGTACGTTTCGACTCAATCGATTAATTGGTTTTAATGCACGATAAATCACAATAAAAGCGACCAATAATAGTATTGGTAATCCAGCAAACCAAATCCCTGTTTGGCTGAAGACCATTTTATTGACCAACTCTTCGCGGTATTCCAATTCTTGTCCCACCGCAATGACAAGTTCACCTTTACCGACAGGTTGCCAATAAATCAGCCATTCATCGTCATCATCTAAAATATGTTCTTTGCTAAAACCGGTCTTATTTTGAAAAATAAATTTGTCGCCATTATCACCATCGGTTAATAGTCTTTCGCCTTTGTTAGAAAATATAGCAAAGGCTAGAGCGTCATTATCGTAATGACGTTTCTGCGGTTTAAATCCACCACGTGGAAAATTCGCATTTTCGTCCAACAATACATTTTTTAAATCAGAGGTTGCCAAACGCTCAGCAAAAAGCACTTGTTGTGCATTAAACACATCTTTAGTTTCTTTTTTGACAACCTTCCAGGCGACAGCCGTGGCAATGCACCACACACAAAGTGCAGTCAAACTTAAACCGATTAAGAGACGAAAACTCAGTCGTTTATTTTTCATTAACTTGTCCTAAAGCATAGCCTACGCCATGTACAGTACGAATAAATTGTTTACCCAGTTTTTGACGCAAATTATAAATATGTACGTCCAATGCACCGCTACTTAATTCTTCATCCCAATTTGATAGCTTTTCTTCAATGGTCGCACGTGAAAGCACTCGTTCTTTATTCAGCATAAAAAGCTCAAGCAATTTATATTCACGCCCGGTTAATGTAATTTCATCTTCATTCAACCAAGCCTTACGTTGAGCAGGATCGAGTTTAACATTGCCATGCTCAATCTGAGGTTTAACTTGCCCATAACGACGACGAATTAATGCCTGCAATCGCACCACCACTTCCGCCAAGGCAAAGGGTTTGCAAAGATAATCATCGGCACCTTGTTGAATGCCTTTAATACGTTCATCCAATGTATCACGCGCAGTTAAAATCAATACAGGCACATCTTGATTATTTGAGCGCCATTGTTTTAATACATCCAAACCATCCAGTTTAGGCAGGGTTAAATCCAATACCACCGCATCATAAGGCGCGCCGATTAAGGCATTTAATCCACTTTGCCCATCGGTAAACCAATCTATAATAAAGCCTGATTTTGTTAAACCAATTTGCAGACCATTGCCGATCAGAGCATCGTCTTCTACTAATAAAACTCGCATAATATTGACCGCACTTTTATCTTTCTCAAAACGAAAAAATGGCGGGCTTTGCCCACCACTTCAAATTATATGAATTATTGCGCTTTTTCAACGCTAATTACTTCAAGCTCTGGTTTTTCAAAAGGTTCATTATCCAATTTACCGTAAACGCGGATTTTATCCTGAGGTCCCACATTTAAGCCATTCCAAACGCGCTTTTTAATTTCCAATTTGATTTGGTCTGTGCCATCGGTGAAAACATATTCATCACCATCAATTTGTTGAGTGATGTTACCGACTAAGGTAATCATAGAATTATCTTTCGCAGATAATGCTTGTTTAACAGTCAGTTGTTGACCTTGGTTACCACCTTGGAAGCCACCTTCTGCAGTGTTGCCATTAAAACCAGCAAATGCTGCTGAAGTAGATAAAGCTAAAAGGGTTGCTAAAGCTAATTTTTTCATTATGTTCTCCTAAATAGAATTAAGCATAAATTAATCATGTTTCAAAGCGAAGGATTATCCTCATTGCCGCCTTGTTGATGCTTATTAAACACAACAAATCTTAATGAAATCTTAAGCAACCTTAAGATTTTTAAATTTTTTTAAAATCACCAACAAAATCGCTCATTCACCAGGTTATCTTGGCGTTCTTTTTCCCATTTCACTTTATTTTCAGGATTAGCAAAATAGCGGTCTTGCTCAACTAAACGTGTATCAAGTTTTGCTTCTGCTTCTTTTAACGCTTGTTTTCTATCTGGATGCTTGCTTGGTAATTGAGGTAAAAACACCGCCTGATACGGATGATTTTTAGCCCAGTCAATCGCATCTTGCGCCGCCTTGTGTTGCTTATTCAAATCACAGAACGCATACGGATTAACATGCTGTCCCACTAATTGCCCAAATGCTGTGTTATTCGATACGGTTAATTTATCTAAATCCAACACATATAACGCGGTGATTAAACGATTTTGTCCACGATAAAACCATTTTACGGCTTCATCACGTAAGCCAAAATCATAAGCACGAGCAGAAAGTGCAAACATTGTCATAGGAGAAACAAAATCCACTTTTTTCTCAATAATATTGACCGCACTTTCAAAATCTTTTTGTGTATTTTTCAGTAATAACGCATCAATATCTTTGTTCACATTAATCTGTTCAAGTCGTCCATCTCTGGCATCGTAATAAGGCTTTACATACATATCAATATGCTTAACCGGCTCTTTTGAAATGGTGCTACAAGCCGTTAATAAAAGTGCGGTTGAAATTAACGTTAATTTTAGAGAGGTTTGCATGGTCTTCCCTTATGATGAATATTAGCTCTCTATCTTACAACAAAAGAGCCGTGAGTTTTACTTCTCTTTCTTCTATAATGAGCAAAATTTTGTTTTATTTTGTTTCATGAAAATTCATCTTATTCAGCGCCAAATCACCTTAGATTTTGATAACCAAACTTCCCTGCTTAATTTTTTAGAACAACATCAAATTCACCATGAATATCAATGTCGTTCAGGTTATTGTGGTTCTTGCCGCGTGAAGATCAAAAAAGGCAAGGTATCTTACGCCGAAGCGCCCCTTGCCTTTATTCAACCCGATGAGATTTTGCTGTGTTGTTGTCGGGTGGAAAGTGATTTGGAAATAGAATTATAAATTATTCAAATCCAATACATCAGTCATATCAAACAATCCGTGAGATTGTTTTTCTAACCATTTACCTGCGCGCACTGCGCCATTGGCAAAAGTCATACGGCTTGATGCTTTATGAGCAATTTCAACACGCTCACCAATATCTGCAAACCAGACACTATGCTCACCTACTACATCTGAAGCACGAATGGTAGAGAAACCAATTTCATCACGTTTACGTTCGCCTGTAATGCCTTCACGACAAAATACACCATGCGTTTTCAAATCACGACCAAGGGTTTTCGCAATATGTTCGCCCATAGAAAGAGCCGTACCCGATGGTGCATCCACTTTGTGGCGGTGGTGTGCTTCAATGATTTCGATGTCGCAATAATCGCCCATCACTTTGGCAGCTTTTTCTAATAGTTTAAACACCAAATTCACCCCTACGCTGAAGTTGGATGCAAATACAATAGCAATTTTTTCTGATGCGGCTTGAATTGCGGCTTTGCCTGCATCATCAAAACCTGTGGTACCAATTACCATTTTTTTATTATTAGCGACACAAAATGCGATATGCTCAAGCGTGCCTTCTGGACGCGTGAAATCAATCAGCAAATCAAAGTTGTCTTTTTCTGCATTTAAATCATCTGAGACTTTAATACCTAATGCACCAATACCTACAAGCTCGCCAGCATCTGCACCGACTAAAGAGGAACCTTTACGTTCAAAAGCTGCACCTAATTCTGCCTCTTCTGTATTATGTATGGCTTGAATTAATTGACGCCCCATTCTTCCGCCTGCACCGGCGATCGCAATTTTTAATGTCATGTTTTGTCCTTTTTTTATCAAATTAAAGCGTGTTGAACGCCACTATAAATTAAATAGATTCCGAAGAAAATAAAAATCAGCCCTGCTGCATTATCAATATAGCGACTATATTGGCTATAAAACTGTTTTGCAACAGAACGCGAAAAAAGCACCGAAATGATATAGAAATATAAAAAGGTTTCTACGGTAATCACGGCAAGTGCGGTCAAAATTTGTGATGTTTCGGTAATATTCACTAGAACCAATGACATCACACTGCTGAAATAAATCACAACTTTAGCATTAGATAAATTGACTAATAAGCCTTTCATAATGCTCGTTAAGGTTGATTGATTTGGCACATTTGCATTCTGCTTTTCATCAAAAACCGCATTGTTTTTTACTTTTGCCATTTTAATGCCGAGATAAACTAAATAGGCTCCACCAAGCATCATCAAAATACCTTGAATAATTGGCATGGTGGCAAAAATAATGGCGAGCCCTAAAACAGCAGCCGTCGCCCAGATTAATACCCCAATGGTAATCCCAATCACGCCACCAATGGCTTCTCGACGAGAACTCATCGCTGAAACTCGACTGACATAGAAAAAATCAGGGCCAGGCGAAAGCAAGCCAACAAGATGAATAATCATCAAATTTAGCATGGCAAGCCTACGATACGTAATATCGCAATCACGATAACAGCATAGACTGCCGCTAAAACATCATCCACCATAATCCCAAAACCGCTTTCCAGTTTTTGGTCAAAGTATCGGATTGGATAAGGTTTTAAAATATCAAAGAAACGAAACAATACAAAGGCAATCACAATCCAAGGTAACGATGAGCTTGGAATCGCCGCTAATACGATACTTTGACCAAAAACTGGAAAGCGGTTTTGGGAT
>JAWHBY010000009.1:0-40796 GCA_032568935.1 Parahaemophilus parainfluenzae | reverse complement strand
ATGAATAATCAACATCGGGCCTGATTGCAACGCAAAATCAGGCTTGAGTTTGCTTTTCTGATACGCGGCGGTTGTTAAAATGTAGGGCTTATTTCCTGCAATGGCGAATACCCCATTAGGCTGCACATGGAAATTACCTTTGCCTGATTTTGTATTTAACGCATTGAGCTCTTTTCCATGCTCAATCCATAATCCAGCTGGCGTATTATTCATGCTATAAATGCCTGCATTCATAATCATTTTCACGTTATAGCTAGGCTCTAAGGCATTTTTGAGACGCGTTAAACTTTGATAATCTTTACCTTCAGCATCCTTCCAATGTAGCTGTACTTCTTCGGGCTTTGCTTGAAAAATTCCGTAAGTAATATTGCCATCATCAAAGGTTCGGTATTCAGCTAGGGCTGGCACACTCATCAGTAACGATGCGCTACTAAAAAGTGCGGTCAAAAATTTAATCGTTTTTTTCATTTAAAGGATGGGTTAAATGCAACGCATTGGAAAAGGCATGCAACCCTTCTGCATTCCCAGATCGCATCATGGCTTGCATGGTTTGGGTTGGTGCATGAATAAGTTTATTGGTTAATTTATAACTTAATTCTTGTAGAATCTTTTCAGCATTCTCACCTTGTTGAATTTGGTGTAACGCTTTTTCGAGTAATTCTTGGCGAGTATTCTCCGCTTCATCACGATAATGACGAATCAAATTAGAGAATTGATGAACCTTCAACCACTCAAAGAAATCCATGCATTCTTGTGTAATGATATCTTGCGCTTGCTCTGATGCTTGCTCACGTTGAGAAAGATTACGCTGGATAATATCTTGCAAATCATCCACGGTGTAATGATACACACTTTCTAATTCCGAGACATTTTCATCAATATCACGAGGCACGGCGATATCAACCATTAAAGTCGGTCTAAATTGGCGTGCTTTCTCCGCAATTTCAGCCATCGCTTTGGTGATTAAAACATTTGGACTGCCTGTTGAGCTGATAACAATATCAGCTTGATTTAGTGGTGTTTGCAATTCATCAAGCGAATACACATCAATCGGTGTATTAGACGCTAAGTTTTCCACCAACTGCTCAGCACGAGATAAAGTGCGGTTAGCAATCATCAATTTTTTTACACCGTGGCGTAATAAATGACGGCTCACCAATTCAATGGTTTCTCCTGCCCCAACAAGTAAAATTTGTAGTTCACGTAAAGATTCAAAAATCTGACGAGCCAAGCTACAAGCCGCATAAGCCACCGATACGGCACTTTCACCAATATTGGTTTCAGTACGCACTCGTTTTGCTGTTGCAAAGGTTTTTTGGAACAAGCGAGAAAGCGCGCTCGAAAGCGGAATATTTGCCGCTTGATAATAATCTTCACTGATTTGGAAAGCTTGCTTCACCTGTCCTAAAATTTGCGGCTCACCCAAAATTAATGAATCTAAACCGCATGCCACGCGCATCAAATGATTCGCAGCTTGTTGATTTTGATGGGTGTAAATACTTTTATTTAATTCATCGACAGAAAGATGATGAATGTTAGCAAACCAATTTGTACAGTTCGTTTGCCATTGCTTACACTCTTGGGGTGAAATTTGACGATGGTGAAGATAAATCTCTGTACGGTTACAGGTAGAAAGAATAACTGCACTTTCTGCCAAATCTTGTTGGTGAATTTGTTGTAAGGCAAGCTGCCGCTTTTCTTCAGAAAAAGCGACTTTCTCACGAACAGCGACAGAAGCCGTTTTATGATTAATGCCTAGAACAAGAAGGGTCATAAAAACCTAATAAAAACAACCGCACTTTTATGAATAGGCGGCTTAAGTAGAAAGTAAAAGTTTCGCTATTTTAATGAATTGTTGAGAATTGAGCAAATTTCAAGAGAAAAAACTTAATCAAATAGCTAAAATGAGCTAAAACTTATCTTTCGCTAAACGCCATTGCGTAAATTCGTCTAAACTTTTTGCTTGTAAAAACGGATTAATTTGTTTCTCTAATCCAATTGTTGTCGGCAAACTCGGTTTCCCCTCTGATCGATAACGTTCCACTAATACACGTTGATTTTTGACCGCACTTTTATCCGCCAATACGATTTCTGCAAAAGCTAAATTACCCAGCGTATATTCATGAGCGGGACAAACAACGGTTTCATTCGGTAATTGATTAAAACGTCGCATGGTTTCAAACATTTGAGCAAAATCCCCCGTAAATACGCGACCACAGCCCGCAGAAAATAACGCATCGCCGCAAAATAGATGTCCATCCACCAAATAGCTGATATGCCCTGCCGTATGGCCACCGCTTGGCAAAACTTCAATATGATAATGTGCCGTATTAATCACACCACTATCCATAATATTGGTTGCCCCTTTATTTGCACATTCTGTTGGACCGAAAACTGGCACATTGGGATAATATTGCTTAAATTCCGCGACACCTTGAACATGATCATCATGATTATGGGTTAATAACACCGCTTCTACGTCTAGCTTATTGGATTCTAAATACGGAATTAAACGGGTTATTTCTGGGATATCGATCACAATTACGGAGAAATTTTCTCGTCTATAAAGCCAAATATAGTTATCATTGAGCGCAGGAATAGGAACTAGCATAAATTACCTTATGAAAATAGGATTAACATTGAATTGGAAAGCCAAATGGCACAAACCTCTTCTTTCACCTGAAAGTTGGCAAGCGTTACCACAAGGTGAAGCCTATTGTAACGTATTAACACATTATTTTACCCAATGGACACCAAAAATTTTAGGCTATCAAATTCTGAAAGTCGGTGCCTTAAGTGGAGAAATTGCCTTTGATTTACCTTTACGTCATCAAATTGTATTAGCTGAAAAAACAGCGCATTTTCCCACCGCATTTTTAAATGAAAGTGGCAGTTTGATCCAAGCCTCACCGTTAGCCTTGCCTTTTATTGAAAAAGAAATGGATGCCTGCTTGTTGGCAAACACCTTAAATTTTGCGCAAGATCCTCATCAAATATTGCGTGAAGCGCATCGTGTTTTAAAGGATGACGGCTGGATTTTCATCACGTTATTTAATCCGATGAGTCCATTACTTTTCAAACCTAAGTTAGGTGACTTCAAATTCCGACAATATGCCACTTGGCGAGTCATTGACTGGTTATCGTTATTAAATTTTGATGTGATTGCAGAAGAAAGACTATCTATAAAACAAAAAAAGACCACGCTCTGCTCTCCGCTCACGGTCATCGTTGCCCAAAAACGAACCTATCCCTTAACACTGAATCCTGAGAAAGCGCGGTCAAAAATGCCGGCGTTTTTAGAGCCGGCTGGTGCATTTAAAGAAATAAGAACAGAATGATTATTCTGTTACTTCTTTGATTACTGCAGAAGATGCGTTATTGATAACTGACTCAACGCCTTTTTCTGCTGCAGCCTGAGAAGAATAATATTGGCTACGGCCAATTTCTTGGTGGTTAGCCGCTTTTAATACGAAATAAGGTTTGTCATTTTTTGCTACGCGATATTCAAAGTTTTTCGCATCCACACCATTTTTTTGTACTGATGCAATACCGTTTTCAGCTGATGCTTTGGTTTTATAAAGTTCGCTAGTTAAAATCACTTGTCCGTTTGCTGCTTTTAAGTTGAACATAAATTGTCCGTCTTTAGCCACTTTTAATTCATAAAATCCTTGAGCCATGATATCTCCCAATTGGTTGATTTGTTTATAATTTTACCCACGCAGAAAATGCCTTCCCGCGTCAAGCTAATTTACCCTTAAAAATCAAGGAAAACAAGAGTTAAAGCGTATAAATTTTATACTTGATTAGCTCACTAAACTCCCCTATGATGCTGGAACTTTTTATAACAGGAACAATTATGACAGAACAAACCTTTATTCCTGGCAAAGATGCCGCACTTGAAGACAGTATTTCAAAATTTCAACAAAAATTGACCGCACTTGGCTTCAATATTGAAGAAGCCTCTTGGCTTAATCCTGTGCCAAATGTATGGTCGGTACACATTCGTGATAAAGATTGCCCACAATGTTTTTCTAATGGCAAAGGTGCCAGCCAAAAAGCCGCATTAGCATCTGCATTAGGTGAATATTTCGAACGTCTTTCCACCAACTATTTCTTTGCGGATTTCTATTTGGGACAAGAAATTGCTAACGGTGATTTCGTTCATTACCCCACTGAAAAATGGTTTCCTATTGAAGATGAAGCCCTTTTGCCACTAGGGATTTTAGATGATTACTTATGGGATTATTTCGATCCAAACCAAGAACTAACACCTGAATTACTCGTGGATCTGCAATCCGGTAATTACGATCGCGGTATTGTCGCGATGCCTTATGTGCGCCAATCCGATCAACAAACCGTCTATATTCCACAAAGTATCATTGCGAATTTGTATGTTTCTAACGGGATGTCCGCTGGTAACACAAAAAATGAAGCACGAGTGCAAGGGCTTTCAGAAGTTTTTGAGCGTTATGTAAAAAATCGCATTATTGCAGAAGCAATCAGTCTTCCTGAAATTCCAAAATCCGTCATGGATCGTTACCCATCCATTCAAGCCTCTATTGCCAAATTAGAGGAAGAAGGCTTCCCTATTTATGCCTTTGATGCCTCATTAGGTGGTAAATACCCTGTGATTTGCGTGGTATTGCTCAACCCAAATAACGGCACGTGCTTTGCCTCTTTTGGTGCACATCCAAACTTTCAAGTGGCACTAGAGCGTACCGTAACGGAGCTTTTACAAGGCCGCAGTTTAAAAGATCTCGATGTATTCTCGCCTCCATCATTCAATAACGATGATGTAGCTGAACACGCTAACCTTGAAACTCACTTCATTGATTCTAGTGGTTTGATTTCTTGGGATTTATTTAAAAATACGCCAGATTATGAGTTTGTTGATTGGGATTTTTCTGGTTCAACACAGGAAGAATATGAAAACTTAATGGCAATCTTTAATGCAGAAGAAAAAGAAGTCTATATCATGGATTACAACCATTTAGACGTTTACGCTTGCCGCATTATTGTGCCTGGCATGTCTGATATCTACCCTGCTGATGATCTCATTTATGCCAATAACAACATGGGTATGGACTGGCGTGAGATTTTATTGGATCTACCACACCATCATCATGATGCTGAAACTTACGAAGAATTATTAGCAGAATTAGATGAGCAAGATATTGACGATGCCACACGTGTTCGCGAATTTATCGGTATCGTGGCACCAAAAGCAAGCGGTTGGACTACATTACGTGTTGGTGAACTTAAATCCATGCTTTACTTAGCATTAGGTGAATTAGAATTAGCCTTAGATTGGGCTAACTGGACGATGAATATGAACAGCTCTGTGTTTACACCAGAGCGTGCAAATTACTATCGTGCCTTAATCAGCATCATTGAATTATATTTAGACAATACTCGCGATCCACAACAATATCGCACTGTATTTGAAAGAATGTATGGCAAAGAAGCCGTTCAACAAGCTTGGGCTGCAGTGACAGAAAAAGGTAACCCGTTCTATAACTTACCAGCCAGCGATGAAACGCTTGAAAACTTCAAAGAACACCAAGCTTTACTTGGTGCTTATGCGAAATTACAAAAAGCCAAACGAGAAAATTGGAAATAGTCGATTTTTTCGCAATCATAAGGCGGACTTCATGTCTGCCTTATTTATTTCCGCATTAAAAAACTGCTTTAAAATCAACCGCACTTTTCACACAAAAACGCTTAAATTTATGCTATAATCCGTCACAATTTTTTGATCAAAAAAGGAATAAAAATGACGGATTCAATCCATTCCTCTATTACCCCAGTCAATATTGAAGAAGAACTAAAATCTTCTTACCTTGACTACGCCATGTCGGTGATTGTTGGGCGTGCTTTGCCCGATGTGCGTGACGGTTTAAAACCAGTACATCGACGTGTGCTTTTCTCCATGGATCAATCTGGCATCACTGCCGGCAAAAAATACGTAAAATCTGCCCGTGTGGTAGGTGATGTAATCGGTAAATATCACCCGCATGGTGATTCTGCGGTGTATGACACCATTGTGCGTATGGCACAGCCGTTCTCATTGCGCTACATGTTGGTAGATGGGCAAGGTAACTTCGGTTCAATCGACGGTGATGCGCCAGCGGCAATGCGTTATACCGAAGTCCGTATGCAAAAAATTACCCAAGCGCTATTGACTGACTTGGATAAAGAAACCGTGAATTTCTCGCCAAACTATGATGGCGAATTAATGATTCCGGACGTATTACCAACCCGTATTCCTGCACTTTTAGCAAACGGTTCTTCCGGTATTGCGGTGGGGATGGCAACAAACATTCCTCCACACAACTTAAATGAAGTTTTAGATGGCTGCTTGGCTTATATTGATAACGAAAACATCACCATTGATGAGTTAATGCAATATATCCCGGGCCCAGATTTCCCAACAGCGGCATTAATTAATGGCCGTAAAGGGATCGAAGAAGCTTATCGCACTGGTCGCGGCAAAGTGTATGTTCGCGCTCGTGCTAGCGTAGAAACCACGGATAAAGGCAAAGAGCAAATCATTGTGACCGAATTGCCTTATCAAGTGAACAAAGCGAAATTAGTGGAAAAAATTGCTGAGCTTATCAAAGATAAAAAAATCGAAGGTATCAGCAATATTATCGACCTTTCGAACAAAGAAGGGATCCGCATTGAAATCGACATCAAACGCGATGCCGTAGGCGAAGTGGTATTAAATCACCTCTATGCGCTTACCCAAATGCAGGTGACCTTCGGGATCAACATGGTGGCCTTAGATCACGGTCAACCACGTTTATTCAACTTAAAACAAATCATTGAAGCCTTTGTGATGCACCGTCGCGAAGTGGTGATTCGCCGTTCTTTATTTGAATTGCGTAAAGCCCGCGAGCGTACCCATATTTTAGAAGGTTTAGCGGTTGCAACATCAAATATCGATGAAATCATCGATATCATCCGTCAATCGAAAGAGCGTAAAGAAGCGGCAGAAAAATTAATTTCTCGTCCTTGGAAACTGAATAACGAAATTTTAGGTTTGCTTGATGCAGCGGCACGTCCGGCTGAATTAGCGGCTGAATTTGGTATTAAAGGTTCTGATTACTACCTTTCTCCTGAACAAGTTGATGCAATCCTAGAACTTCGCTTACATCGCTTAACTGGTCTAGCTACCGAAGAAGTGATCAATGAATACAAAGAGTTATTAGTTAAAATTGCAGAACTTCTGCACATCATCAACAGCCCTGAGCGCTTGATGGAAGTGATTCGTGAAGAGCTTGAACAAGTACGTGCACAATTCGCCGATGAACGTCGTACTGAAATTACCGCAGCTTCCGGTGATATTGATTTAGAAGATTTAATTGCCCAAGAAGATGTTGTCGTGACCCTTTCTCACGAAGGTTATGTGAAATATCAACCACTTACCGACTACGAAGCTCAACGTCGTGGTGGTAAAGGTAAATCCGCAACGAAGATGAAAGATGAAGACTTCATCGAAAAACTTTTAGTGGCGAATACTCACGATACAATTCTCTGTTTCTCGAGCCGTGGTCGTTTATATTGGTTGAAAGTCTATCAATTACCACAAGCTAGCCGTGGCGCGCGTGGCCGTCCAATTGTCAATATTCTACCGTTACAAGAAAATGAGCGCATCACCGCAATCTTGCCAATCTCTGCTTATGAAGAAGATAAATTCGTCATCATGGCAACGGCCGGCGGTATTGTGAAGAAAATTGCGTTAACTGAATTCAGCCGCCCACGTTCAAGCGGTATCATCGCCTTGAACTTACGTGATGAAGATGAATTAATCGGCGTGGATATCACCGACGGTTCTAACGAAATCATGTTGTTCTCTTCGCAAGGTCGCGTAGTGCGTTTCGCTGAAAGTGCAGTCCGTGCAATGGGTCGTTTAGCAACAGGTGTACGCGGTATTAAACTTGCCCTTACTAATGACATCGCTGACGATGAAAGTGCGGTCGAAATTGAAGAGGTTTCTGATGATAATGCGGAAGAAACCCTCGATCTCAACATCGATAAAGTGGTTTCCTTAGTTGTGCCGAAAAATGACGGTGCAATCCTTACGGCGACGCAAAACGGTTATGGTAAACGTACACAATTAAGCGAATACCCAACCAAATCCCGTAATACCAAAGGGGTGATTTCTATTAAAGTGAGTGAACGTAACGGTAAAGTCGTTGCAGCGACACAAGTAGAAGAAACCGACCAAATTATGCTTATCACTGATGCGGGAACCTTAGTGCGTACTCGTGTAAGTGAAGTGAGCATCGTTGGCCGTAACACCCAAGGGGTTCGTTTAATTCGTACCGCAGAAGATGAGCACGTAGTCAGTCTTGAGCGTGTTTGTGATGTGGATGATGAAGACGAAGGCTCTGAAGATGTGACTTCTGAAGAATAATTGATATTCCATTAAATAAAAGCCCCGCGTTTTGATTCGCGGGGCTTTTTTATTGGCATCTAAAATCTCTTTTAGAAATCTATTCTATTGATGAAAACTACTCGCCTTCTTCTAATTCATCAGCCATTGCCGCAAGAATTTCACGGGTTAAATACGCTAATGAACGATAGAAAGGAAGTGTGGCATAAGTTTCTACTTGGGTTAAGAATTTCGCTGCACAAGGCAACAGGAAATCACCGAATAAATCCTGTTGAGCGGATAGTGATTCTGTGTTGTCTTCTAACCAAGAAGCTGTAAGCAATAACAAGGCGAAATGATCCACATTCTCTGCCTCTGGCACGTTACGAGCATGACGGAAATCCACAAAACGTTGCACATCTATATCATAACTTGAAATAGCTGTCGGCACGTTACCGTTTGGACCAAACAATTTTTGATATTCTTGATCAAGTAACGTTAAATCAATTTTCATCTGTAAATTATCAATGGCCACTTCGCTTTCTTTATCCGTAGAAAGTGCCCACACTTGACTTAAACCTTGTTGCTGCAGCCAATCAAATACCCCACTTAAAATTGGATCCGTAGGGCTGCGATAAAATAAATTGCCGAATAAGCGGCTAATTAAAGAGAAATTATTGACTTGAGTTTCTGACATCTGTTGCTTTCCTATAATTGTGCTCAAGATTGAGCTAAAAGTGCGGTCAATTTTGCTGCTGTTTTTTCAGCAGCTTCATCAAGCATCGCTTGGCGGGCTGCATCATCGATAATGTGAATATCTCCGAACAGCGTGTAATCCACATTTTCAATACCGCAATAATTAAATAAACCATTAACCAAACAATGATTAAGAGATTTATCTACGCCAAATTCTTGGTATTGCGCCACGCTGCTACCAATGGTGATAAACTGCTGCATTACTTTGCCTTGAATTAGACCTTTGGATTCACCATTTTCTGTCTTATAAGCAAAACCATGGCTTAACACACGATCTAAATAGCCTTTTAAAATTGCAGGAAAGCCCATCCACCATAACGGATAAACCATCGTAATTAAATCAGCTTGGCGAATAAAATCATGCTCTTGCTGAATTTCCGCTGGAATTATACCCTTATTGGCCGATTGTAATTCTTCAAAGGAAATAATTGGATTAAATTCCATGGTGTAAAGATCGCGCAAATGGGTTTCAATACCAAGCTGTTGGCTTGCTTTTACAACGCGATCCACGATGGCACGACCAAAACTTTTTTGGCTATTGGGATGCGCAAAAATAATCAAATGATTCATTCTTCTACCTTTTTAACTAACAATGTAATGCCATCAACGCGTTCTACCACCACAAGATCATTCACATTTAGGTGCTCGCCTTGAATTCTCCATGTAGTATCGCCAAAAGCACCACGACCAATCCCGTTAGAACCGATTTCTAATACCGTGCCTTTTTTACCTAACAGAGTATGATCCCGTTGGTTTAAGGTTGTACGTGATTGATCTTGATTATCTTTGCTATGCTGGTATTTCCACCAAAGCAACGAGAGAATAATCGCTAAAATCGCATAAAAAACGGCTAAGGCGGTTAAGGATAAACTCGGCACCAATGCCATTACGCCTGCTGCCACAATCGCAGCCAAGCCCCACCACAATAAAAATACGCCGGGTACAAGAGTTTCAGCAATTAATAATACAAAACCTAATACCAACCAATGCCATACTGACCAAGTTATTAACCAATCTGCCATATCAACTCCTTGAGAGAAAAAGTGCGGTCATTTTTAACCGCACTTTAAGAAATTACGCTTTTTTGTCGCCTTTTAACAATTCAGCAATGCCCGCTACCGACCCGATTAAATTGCCTGCCTCAAGTGGCATCATGACTACTTTGCTGTTTGGTGAACCACCGATTTGTTTTAAGGCTTCTGTGTATTTTTGTGCGATGAAGTAATTAATCGCTTTGGTATCACCGCTAGCAATCGCTTCTGACACCATTTGGGTTGCTTTCGCTTCCGCTTCTGCTGCACGTTCACGCGCCTCTGCTTGTAAGAAGGCTTCTTGACGTTCCCCTTCCGCTTTCAGAATACGGGCTTGTTTTTCCCCTTCCGCACGTAGAATTTCTGCCTGACGAATACCTTCCGCCTCCAAGACTTCCGCACGTTTATTACGTTCCGCTTTCATTTGTGCGTTCATGGAATCAATCAATTCACGAGGTGGACGCACATCGCGAATTTCAATACGAGTGACTTTAATCCCCCAAGGATTGGTCGCTTCATCCACAATTGCCAGCAAGCGACCATTAATGGAGTCACGTTGGGAAAGCATTTCATCCAATTCCATCGAACCTAATACGGTACGAATGTTAGTCATGGTTAAATTGATAATCGCTTGCTCTAAATGGTTCACCTCATAAGCAGCACTGCGAGCATCAATCACTTGTACGAAACACACCGCATCAATGGATACGTTCGCGTTATCCTTAGAAATAACTTCTTGTGAGGGAATATCTAATACCTGTTCCATCATATTGATCTTACGACCAACACGATCCACAAATGGCACAACAAAGTTCAAGCCTGGCATTAAGGTATGGGTATAACGCCCAAAACGCTCAATCGTCCAGTTATAACCTTGCGGTACAGTTTTAAGTGCCGAAAATAGCACGACAACAACTAATACAATAAAGACGATTGCGGCAATAGATAAGCCTTCCATAGGTTGCTCCTTAATGATGAGGAAATATAAGAAAAGTCTATCAAATTAGACCGCACTTTGTACATAAATATATTTATCGTTTTCTCTTATAAATTCAAAAAGATGTGTAATGCAATTCGGGGCATCTGAATTTTGGTGAGAGACAAATAAGAGTTGAGTTTTGCTATTATTTACCAATTGCTCAATAAAATGTTTCACTAGCTTGCGATTTAATCCATCAAGCCCTTGAAAAGGCTCATCTAAAATTAAAACAGGTGGATGCTTCACCATTGCTCGTGTAATTAAAAGCAAACGTTGCTGCCCCCAAGAAAGTGAACGAAATGGCGTTTTTGCTAAATGAGTAAGATTTAAACGAGCTAACCACTGCATGGCTTTCAAACGAATTGCCTCTGGTACTTGTTGATAAATCCCAATACTGTCAAAAAAGCCTGAAATGATCACATCTAGCACGGAACAATTTACACGATAATCTAAATGTAGTTGGCTACTTACGTAACCAATCTTTTGTTTAATGTCCCAAATGGTTTCGCCTGAACCACGTTGTTTACCAAAGATGACCACATGATTCGCAAAGGCTTGCGGATGATCACCTGTAATTAAAGACAGTAAGGTAGATTTCCCTGCACCATTTGGTCCTTTAATCCACCAATTTTCACGAGGCTTAACAACCCAGTTTAAATGATCCAAAATGACTTTATCGCCATACTGGACAGTGACATTTTTAAGCTCAAAGTGCGGTTGGTTCTCAGGCAATTTTAGTAATGCTGAGGCAGGCTCAGGCAACGCAACATCAACAGACTGCTCCGCATACACTAATTGTTGATAAATACTTTGTTGCTCAATGAATTGGCGTTCACCTTCTAATACTAACTCTAAATTTTCCAACATCGCTAAATGAGTCGCTTCAGCAGGAATATCAGCTAGACGATTAACGATTAGAACGATTGCACATTCTTTTTTCAGTTCGTTTAACATCGCCATCCAATCTTGCACTGATTGCTGATCTAGCCCTTCAAAAGGCTCATCTAAAATTAATAAATCAGGCTTTTGCAATAATGTTTGTGCCAATAAGACTTTTCGTGTTTCCCCAGTGGAAAGTTTGATAAAGAAACGATCTAAGAGATAAGTAATCCCTAATTTTTCTGCAATTTGTTCACAAAAACTGAGCTCAGAGCTGCCATTTAAAATGGTTTCTCTTGCAGTTTTACCAAAAAAATCAGGATCGGTATCATCATTATTTAAGTTCTTTAATGTCGCTTCAAGAATTTCTCGTTGTTTTTCAAAAGAAAAGGATTGAACACGTTTGAAAGTATTACGATACTCCCCTTCTTGTAAAGGCAATTTATGTTGCAAAGCTAAAGCAAACGCTGATTTCCCACTCCCATTACTGCCTACTACAACCCAATATTGTTGTGACTTAATCGCAAAGTGCGGTAAATTTAAGGTCTGTTTTTGATAAAGCTCAAATTTTGCTTGCTGAATTAAAAGCGTCATTCTCTTTCCTTTAAAAACAAAAGGCGAGCTATTGCCCGCCTTGTAAGATGAATTGAATTAACCGTTTTTACGCTCTTCTTCAATACATACTGCCGCAGTAAATAGTACGTCAGTTGAAGAGTTAAGTGCTGTTTCTGTCGAGTCTTGTAAAATACCAATCACAAAACCTACACCGATCATTTGAGCCGCGATATCATCAGTGATACCAAATAAGCTACAAGCTAATGGGATCAATAATAGTGAGCCACCAGCCACACCAGAAGCACCACATGCACAAAGCGCCGCAACAATACTTAATAATACAGCACTTACAAAAGATACTTCTATACCTAATGTATGAACAGCCGCTAACGTTAATACAGTAATGGTAATCGCTGCCCCCGCCATATTGATATTTGCACCTAATGGAATTGCCACTGAATAGGTTTCTTCATCAAGATTTAAGCGTTTTGCTAATTCAATGTTTACAGGAATATTTGCCGCAGAACTACGTGTAAAGAATGCGGTTACACCACTTTCACGCACACAAGTCCAAACTAATGGATATGGGTTACGACGGATTTTCCAATAAACGAGAATTGGATTAAGTACAAAAGCTGTAAATAACATTGTACCGATTAATACGAACAATAAGTGAACATATCCACCTAACGCAGATAACCCTTTGTCAGATAATGTTTCAGCCACTAAACCAAATACACCGAAAGGCGCAAATGAAATAATCACGTGAACAATTTTAGAAATACCTTCCGCAAAATCAAACACAACTTGTTTAGTTGCATCAGAGGCATGACGAAGGGCTAATCCTAAACCAATAGACCACGCCAACACACCAATAAAGTTGGCTTTGAAAATTGCATTTAATGGGTTATCTACCACGTTCAATACTAAAGTCAGCATTACCTGGCCAACAGATTGAGGCGCAGAACTTGCATCTTCTTTTACTGCAAGTGCAACATCTGATGGAAATGCCATACTTGCAATTACCGCAGCAACAGCGGCTAAGAAAGTCCCTACAAGATAAAGCACAATAATTTCTTTCATATTACTTTTTGAGCCGACTTTTTTATTCGCTAAGGCCGCCATAACAAGGAAGAAAATTAAAATTGGAGCAACTGCACGCAATGCTTTAACAAAAATTTGACCTAGCACACCAAAGCTAGATGCAAGATCAACCCCTGTTGAATTTTTTACACTCTCATTCACCAAGGCAACAAGGATCCCGAGTACTAAACCAACTGCAATTCGTTTTACCAAATTACCCTGGAACAGAAAATGAAATAAACGTGATGTATTCATAATAATTTTAAATAAAGATTAAGTTGAACTTCGGATCGTTACGATCCACCGAATCCCGACAAAGATAGCTCAAATTTTATTTAAAAGAAAATTTTTTCTTTATTATTTTGTTAAAAAATTGAACTTTTTTAATAAGGAATGAATTTTTTCTAAAATTTCCGTCTATAAAAAAATTTTTTCTATACCCTATTGACATACTGTATCTAATAACAGTATATTAATACTGTATAAACAACCAATGATTAAAAACACACAAACTAAAAAGGAACACTAGATGATGAACTACGCAAATACAGTTGCACAACATGATACGACGTTTTCTTATCATCCTATGCCATTTTTCAATGATGTTGAGAATAAATCAACATTTAATAAAAAATTAGATCTCAACCTTTATTGCATCAAACGTCCACAGCAAACTTGTTTTATTCGTGTTACCAATCCAAATATGCTTGCTTGGGGGATTGAAATGGGTGATATGTTAGTTGTTGAAAAAAATGACAGCCTTTTCATTGGGGATCTTATCGTCTTAGAAAAACAAGACGAGTTCCATATTTATGAATTTGCCGGCGTAAGTGATAATGAATTTGTATTCATGGCATTAGATTCTAAAGTGGAAAACATTAAAACAACGCAATGGACAAACTTACCATTAGTTGGCACTGTGACGAATACCATCCATCAAATGAAACCAAGAAGAGACTTAATGAAATTTGCGGCTTAAGCCAAACATCAAATAATCTAAACAAAGAAAAAGTGCGATTAAAATTAACCGCACTTTTTGTTAAAATAAAAATTGTAATTACATCACACGACGAGATTGTGTGTAGGTTCTTGCCCAGTAATCTTCATCTAATGAACTAATGGTTACACCTTGACTTGAACTTGCATGCATAAATTGGTTATTACCAATATAAACACCTACATGGTTATTTCGACGGAAGAATACTAAATCGCCTTTACGCAATTCATTCTTTTGGATTTGACGACCTAAATAACGCTGTTCTGAAGTTGAACGAGGCAGTTCCATACCGTAAGCATCAAGGAAAGCTGTTTGCATAAATGCAGAGCAATCAATACCACGTTTTGTAGTTCCTCCCATTCTATAACGTGTTCCCACCCATTCATTATAAACTTGAGAAAGTGCTTTATCACCAATTAAACCGGATTTAGGACGGTTTGTTCTTAATTTAGAATGAATTTCACTTTTTTTTCCATCTAAACCAGCAATCAATCCCGCTAACTCGGCATCATCACTTTCAGCAATAACACCGTTTTGAGCCTGCCTAGGGCTATTAGAGCAGGCCGTTGTCAACACGGCCAAACCTACAATAATCAAAATCTTCTTTAACATAGCCTTTAAATAATAAAATAATATAAAACAAAATTGGTCGAATTCTATCAGAAAGCTATTATCTGCGCCAGTTCTTATTGAATTTTTATGCAATTTTGTGAGCGAGATCTCAAAAAAATAAGGGCTGCTAAATAAGCAACCCTTAAAAAGATTAAAATTGATTATTTTTTCTTCGCTTTTGCATTTGGAAGATCGGTAATTGAACCTTCAAATACTTCAGCCGCAAGACCAACAGATTCATGAAGTGTTGGGTGAGCATGGATAGTCAATGCAATATCTTCCGCATCACAACCCATTTCAATGGCCAGACCAATTTCACCTAATAATTCACCCCCGTTAGCCCCCACGATAGCCCCACCAAGTATACGGTGAGTATCTTTATCGAAGATCAATTTAGTCATACCTTCAGCACATTCTGAAGCAATCGCACGACCTGAAGCAGCCCATGGGAATTTAGCGACTTCGTAGTTTAAGCCTTCTTGTTTACATTCTTTCTCAGTTTTACCAACCCAAGCCACTTCTGGTTCAGTATAAGCAATAGAAGGAATGACTTTTGGATCGAAGTAATGTTTTTTCCCTGCGATCACTTCTGCCGCAACGTGACCTTCGTGAACACCTTTGTGTGCTAACATTGGTTGACCAACGATATCACCGATTGCGAAGATATGAGGCACATTAGTACGCATTTGTTTATCAACATGAATGAAACCACGCTCATCCACTTCCACACCTGCTTTACCTGCATCGATCAATTTACCGTTTGGTGTACGACCGATTGCCACTAATACTGCATCATAACGTTTAGTGTCATTACATGCTTTACCTTCCATTGAAACATAGATACCATCATCTTTTGCTTCAACTGCGGTCACTTTAGTTTCAAGCATTAACTTGAATTTTTTCTCAACTTGTTTGGTATAAATACCTACCACATCTTTATCTGCCGCAGGAATTACTTGGTCAAACATTTCAACCACTTCAACTTCAGAACCTAATGCATCATATACGGTACCCATCTCTAAACCGATGATACCACCACCCATGATTAAAAGTTTTTTCGGTACTTCTTTTAATTTAAGTGCATCCGTTGAATCCCAAACGCGTGGATCTTCATGTGGAATGAATGGTAATTGAATTGGGCGAGAACCTGCCGCGATAATCGCATTATCGAATTTAATTGTGGTTGGTTTACCATCACGATCACGTGCCACTAATGTGTGTGGATCGGTAAACGCCGCTAAACCTTCAACAACGGTCACTTTACGTTGTTTAGCCATGCCTGCCAGACCACCGGTTAATTTTGCCACAACCGCTTCTTTACCGGCACGCACTTCATCTAAATCAATGCGAGGCTCTGCGAAATACACACCATTTTTGCTTGCGTGTTTTGCTTCTTCAATTACTTTAGCAACGTGAAGTAATGCTTTAGAAGGGATACAACCTACGTTTAAACATACCCCACCTAATGTTGAATAACGTTCAACAAGTACTGTTTCTAAACCTAAGTCCGCACAACGGAATGCCGCTGAATAACCTGCAGGACCAGCACCAAGTACCACAACTTGGGTTTTAATTTCTTTACTCATTTTTACCTCGTAAAAACGTTCAAATTTTTGAACCGCACTTTGCGATCCTTTCTGTAAGATGTGAGCCTAATCACTCACATCTTACCGCGTTAATTACATCACTAAGCGACGTAAGTCAGCTAATACGCCATTGATATAGCTTAAGAAACGAGCACCATCAGCACCATCGATCACACGGTGGTCGAAAGATAATGATAATGGAAGCATTAAGCGTGGCTCAAATTCTTTGCCATTCCAAACCGGTTGCATTTCTGATTTAGACACACCTAAAATTGCCACTTCAGGTGCATTTACGATTGGTGTAAAGTGAGTTGTACCAATACCCCCTAAGCTTGAAATAGTGAAACAACCACCTTGCATATCAGAACCTGAAAGTTTACCGTCACGTGCTTTTTTGGAGACTTCCATTAATTCACGAGAGAGTTCGATAATACCTTTTTTGTTCACGTTTTTAAATACAGGTACAACGAGACCGTTTGGTGTATCTACCGCTACGCCAATGTTGATGTATTTTTTAAGTGTTAATTTTTGTCCGTCTTCAGAGATAGAGCTGTTGAAACGTGGGAACGCTTCTAATGCTTTCGCTACCGCTTTCATAATGAACACAACCGGTGTAATTTTCACATCCAATTTTTGTTTTTCAACAATCTTGTTCTGTTCTTTACGGAATGCTTCTAAATCAGTGATATCTGTGCGATCGAAATGAGTAACATGTGGAATCATTACCCAGTTACGATGTAAGTTCGCACCAGAGATTTTGTTGATACGGCTTAATTCAACTTCTTCTACTTCACCAAATTTGCTGAAGTCAACTTTCGGCCATGGTAATAAACCTAAGCCTGCGCCGTTTGCCACACCATTACCCGCCGCTGCAGAAGATACAGTGCCAGTTTCAAACGCTTTAACAGCGGTTTTCACGTAAGCTTGGATATCTTCTTTCATAACACGACCTTTACGACCCGTACCTTTTACACGATCAAGGTTAATACCGTATTCACGCGCTAAACGACGAATCACCGGTGTTGCATGTGCATAGCCTGCGCTTGCTACAACTTGTTCTTGGCTTAAACCAGATACATTACCTGATTGTGCTGCTGGCGCTGCTGCAGGTGCCGCTTGAGGAGCAGGAGCTGCTGCCGCTGGAGCCGCTGCAGGAGCAGGTGCTGCACCCGCAACTTCAAATTTCATAATTAATGAACCAGTTGAAACTTTATCACCTGATTTCACTAAAATTTCTTTTACCACACCTGCAAATGGAGCTGGCACTTCCATTGAGGCTTTATCGCCTTCAACGGTGATTAAAGATTGCTCTTCAGAAACGCTGTCACCAACGGCAACCATGATTTCAGTTACGTTTACTTCATCACCACCAATATCTGGTACATTCACTTCTTTAATGGCTGAAGCTGTTGGTGCTGCTGCAGGTGCTGCAGCCTGTTGAACTGGCACTGCGGCTGGTGCTGCACCCGCCACTTCAAATTTCATGATCAATTTGCCAGTAACAACTTTATCGCCCACGTTGATTAAAATTTCTTTTACCACGCCAGCAACTGGAGCAGGTACTTCCATTGACGCTTTATCACCTTCAACATTGATGATTGATTGGTCAACTTCAACGGTATCACCTACTTTCACCATGATATCAGTCACGTTTACTTCGTCTGAACCGATATCGGGTACATTGACTTCAACGACACTTGCAGCTGCTGGTGCGGCTGCCGGCGCAGGTGCTACTGGAGCAGGCGCTGCCGCATCTGCTGACTCTAAAACAAGCATTGGTGTGCCAGTTGTGACTTTATCACCCACTTTTACTAATACTTCTTTTACCACACCGGCTTCTGGTGCAGGGACTTCCATTGAAGCTTTATCACCTTCAACATTAATAATACTTTGATCAGCGGTAATGGTATCACCTGCTTTAACCATCACTTCTGTTACGGTAACTTCATCACTACCGATATCAGGAATTTGAATTTGTTTTGACATGTTATCTTACCTTTAAAAAACGCAGTTAAAATCAACCGCACTTTATTTGTAAATGATCCTGTGCGTTTTAGCGCACAGGATATTTTTTATTAAGCGTAAAGCGGATTTAAAATTTCAGTTTTTAAACCAAATTTCGCGATTGCATCAGCCACCACTTTCGCATCAAATTTGCCTTGTTTTGCAAGCTCATGTAATGCTGCAACCACAACATAACGCGCATCCACTTCAAAGTGTTCACGTAAGTTTTCACGGCTGTCTGAACGACCGAAACCATCAGTACCTAATACGTGATAGCTTTGTGCTGGAATGAATGCACGAACTTGTTCTGCGAACAATTTCATGTAGTCAGTAGCCGCAACAGCTGGCGCATCGTTCATCACTTGTGCAATGTAAGGTACGCGTGGTGTTTCAGTTGGGTGTAACATATTCCAACGTACTGCATCCGCACCTTCACGCGCTACTTCAGTGAATGAAGGCACGCTATATACATCTGAGCTTACACCATATTCATTTGCAAGGATTTGTGCCGCTTCACGAACGTGACGGAAGATCGCACCAGAACCTAATAATTGAACATGACCTTTGTTGCCTTTCGCTTCAACGGTTTCAAATTTATAAAGACCTTTACGAATACCTTCTTCTGCGCCTTTTGGCATTGCTGGTTGTTCATAAGTTTCGTTTAATGTAGTGATGTAATAGAACACATCTTCTTGTTTTTCACCGTACATCCGGTTGATACCGTCTTGTAGGATAACTGCCACTTCATAAACATAAGCTGGGTCATAAGACACACAGTTAGGAATCACAAGAGATTGAATATGGCTGTGACCATCTTCGTGTTGTAAACCTTCACCATTTAATGTTGTACGACCAGAAGTACCGCCGATCATGAAACCACGTGCTAATTGGTCACCTGCTGCCCACATTAAGTCACCCACACGTTGGAAACCAAACATTGAGTAATAGATAAAGAATGGAATCATCGGAAGGTTATTTACAGAGTATGAGTTCGCTGCCGCTAACCAAGATGATGCCGCACCTAATTCATTGATACCTTCTTGTAATACTTGACCATCTTTCGCTTCACGGTAGTAAGCCACTAAATCACGGTCAGAAGGCACATAGTTTTGACCATGTGGGTTGTAGATACCGATTTGACGGAATAAACCTTCCATACCGAAAGTACGCGCTTCGTCAGCGATAATTGGCACAATTTGTTTACCAATATTCTTATCTTTCAATAAGGTATTTAAGAAACGCACGAATGCCATTGTGGTTGAAATTGGACGCGCTTGCTCTTCCAATAATGGGGCAAATTCTTCCAAAGCTGGCACTTTAAATTCAGTAGTGAATTTCGGTAAACGTTTTGGTAAATAACCGTTTAACGCTTTACGTTTGCCGTGAAGATAATTGTACTCTTCCGAACCTTCTGGGAAGGTGATGTACGGATAGTTAGGAATATCTTCATCTTTAATATCTAATTGGAAATGATCGCGGAAAGATTTTAAGCTTTCGAGTGACATTTTTTTAGATTGGTGCGCAGTGTTTTTACTTTCTGCTTCAGGAATTTTATAACCTTTAACCATGTGCGCTAAGATCACAACAGGTTTACCTGCAGTTTGCGCTTTGTGGAATGCCGCATAAAGTTTTTCTGAATCATGGCCACCGCGTCTTAACGCCCAGATTTCATCATCTGTCATATCCGCTACTAATGCTGCAGTCTCTGGATAACGACCAAAGAAGTGTTCACGAACATAAGCACCATCTTTAGATTTGAAGGTTAAATAGTCGCCATCAACTACTTCCATCATCAATTGAGTTAACTTACCTGAGGTATCTTTGGCAAATAATTTATCCCAGTTGGAACCCCACATGACTTTGATCACTTCCCAACCAGCACCAGCAAATAAACCTTCTAATTCTTGAACGATTTTGCCGTTACCCGTTACAGGACCATCTAAACGTTGCAAGTTACAGCTTACGACGAAGATTAAGTTATCTAATCCTTCACGTGCTGCGAAGGTTAAATCACCTTTTGCTTCGATTTCATCCATCTCACCGTCACCAAGGAAAGCATATACTTTTTGATCTTTGGTGTCTTTTAAACCACGGTTATCTAAGTATTTTAAGAAACGAGCAGTACGAATCGCATTTACAGGACCTAAACCCATAGATACGGTTGAGAATTGCCAGAATTCAGGCATTAATTTCGGGTGTGGGTAAGATGAAAGACCTTTACCAGGTTCACATTCCTGACGGAAATTATTCATTTGATCTTCAGTAATACGGCCTTCAACAAATGCACGCGCATACATACCTGGTGCCGCATGGCCTTGGAAGAAGACTAAGTCACCACCGTTTTTATCCGTCGCTGCTTTGAAGAAGTGGTTAAAACAGACTTCATACATGCTTGCAGCCGATTGATAAGTTGAAATGTGACCACCTAATTCAAGATCTTTTTTCTGACCACGTAATACCGCCATGATCGCATTCCAACGTACAGCACTACGAATACGACGCTCAATAGCTTTATCTCCTGGGTATGCTGGCTGTTCAGAAACAGGGATTGTATTAACATAAGGGGTTGTTACGCCACCTTTTGCAATGTTCACACCACCATTACGTGCCTGATCAATCACTTGATTGATGATGTAATGCGCACGCTCTGCGCCTTCAGCACGAATTAATGAATCAACAGCTGACAACCAATCCTGTGTTTCAATTGGGTCAATATCGTTTACTAAGGTATTTGACATAGTCTTTCCTTATTTTACTGAGTGAAAATAAAGTTTGGTCATAACCAAACACGAAAATCAAGCTTGTTAACCAATGTTACAAACATTTAACAAATCTTGTAAATTTTAGAAGATTTTTTGCAAGAAAGATAGTAGATTTTCACTGTTCTCACGCATTTCTTCGAGTTATTGCCATACTCGTTACTAAAAGTGCGGTCATTTTTAAAGGATTTTTGGGTTAAGTTAAAGCATACTTTATATATTGCATTCCCTACCCGCTTTGATCTAAAGTGTTCGCATGCTTTTAAGCTTTTTAGAGGACAAAATATGAACACGACAACTCGCCCAATCTTTTCTCATAAACGAATAGCGCTCGTCGCACATGATAGTTGCAAACAAAACCTGCTCAATTGGGTAAAGAAACATAAAGAAGCTCTCGCTCCCCATCAACTTTATGCAACAGGTACAACCGGCCATCTATTGTCTAGAGAAACAGGACTTGAAATAGCCTCATTATTAAGTGGCCCGATGGGAGGAGATCAACAACTTGGCGGACTGATTGCCGAGAAAAAAATTGATATGATGATTTTCTTTTGGGATCCAATGAATGCCGCACCACATGATCCCGATGTGAAAGCCTTAATGCGTATTGCAACTGTTTGGAATATTCCCGTAGCAATTAATCAAAGCACTGCTGATTTTCTTTTAACATCAAACTTATTTGATCAGAAAATCGATATTGATATTCCCGATTATGAAGGATATTTAAAGGCTCGTTTAGATTAAATGATAATATTGCTAGTCAAACAATCCTAACCTGATAAAAAAGGAGATAAATGACTTTATCTCCTTTCTAATTGTTTGGTTGTTAATTACTGGCCTTGAGCCGCTGCTGCCATCATTAGCATAAACAACACACCTTGGACTTGCTCTTCTGGAATCACTTGATCATTCAGTTTGAGTTCTCCCTTTTCAAGCACTAAGGTAAGCGTTACATTTTTATCATTATTCACCACAATATTTTGTGCTGCCGCTTGTTTCGCCTGCTCTTCAATTTTCTCTTTAACCAAAGCTTTATCTTCTTCTGGGGCAAATTGTGTCATGATTTTTTCTGCAGTCGCTTTATCTACATGAATATTTACCGCAAAATCCGTAAATTGTTTATATAAACTACCCGCCATTAAATCAAATTTCGGATCTTTTGCTAACACCACATTTAAATCTAATGAGACCTTACCTTGATTATCTGAAATAGAAACCGGATTCAATTTAATTTGAGGTTGATTATTAAAAATAGCCATACCATGATTTTCAACCCATGAACTTAAAATTTCAGATACAACCTCCTCATTAACATTTTTATCATCACTTACTGACTTAAAGACAGTGAAAAGTGCTTCAATCAAAGCATTTGCTGCGTTCGCTTCAATATGGTTTAATTCACCATTGTAAGTTAATTTTCCCAAATCTTTTCCATCAATAATGACTGAGTCTAATGTATTTTCACTTTTAAAGTTCACAAAATCACCATTAAGTGAAATATCTGATGTTGCTTTTAAACCTTTTTCAATAATAGATGTTGTTTTTCCTGCATAATCAGTACTGGTCATTTCAAAACTTTCAGTTGAAGAAGAACCTTTACCGGTATAAATATAGGCCCATTTTGTTGGATTAAATGCCCCATCAAATTTCGAGCCCTTCATCTTCATTTTTACCGATTTAACGGCAGTGGCATCCTGGCTATCTTCCCCATCAACATGATTAGCTCCTAAATCAGCAGTCACTTCGTCTAAAATCATTTCATATTTACCCGCAAGATCCTTATCTATATCAAAACCAACATTGATATTTGACCAAGCAACTTTATTTTGTGGTGAGTTAGGATCAGTCACTTCTCCTGCCGCTAGATCAACCTTACCTTTTGTTGATAAGCTATAGCTAGTAGAAGCTTGATATTGAACAGGCTTATCTGATTTAAGCAAATCAAATAAAGGTTGGGTTGTTTCATTTTTACCAATCACACCTTGTGCTGAAAACATTGTTGGTACAAAATTGAATTTTTCTAGCTGATTAAGCGGAAATGGACCATGATAAAGCTTAGTTGAAAATGGAATAGTAAATACCTTCCCCTCTTTGGGTAAAGATATGACCACTTCATCTTCCACTTGAGAAGTAAAGAAACCGCGCTCAAACTGTTTATTTTGATAAACAACCTTAAATGAATCAGATAAGCCTAAAGCCTGAGCTTGTTTGTTTGCTAATTCAATTTGGCGTAAATATTCAGTTTGTGCTTTTTCCCCGGTAAACCAAGCTCCACCGACACCTACCGCACCAAGTGCCACAATTACGCCTAATGCTACGACTGATTTTTTCATTTTGATTCCTTTATTAAATTAATAGATGACTAAAATTGTCAGCAATTTATCATAAAATGAAATTTTTTTCTTATTTTTTCAAAAATATTTTATTTTTCCCCTTGAACTTTATTCCTGCGGACTTATTTTGTAAAACAAGAACGGAAATGACCGCACTTTAAAAGGAAGAAAAAATTTTAAATCTTACTACCTCTTGAAATGCGAAAAAGTATCCACATCTTATTCATCGTAATAACTTACAACGAATTTAAAATTTAATTAGGAGTAACAACATGGGAAAAATTATTGGTATTGACTTAGGTACAACAAACTCTTGTGTCGCTGTAATGGATGGTGATAAACCACGCGTAATTGAAAATGCAGAAGGCGATCGTACTACCCCGTCAATTATCGCTTATACAAATGATAACGAAATTTTAGTGGGTCAACCGGCAAAACGCCAAGCTGTGACCAACCCGAAAAATACATTGTTCGCGATTAAACGTTTAATCGGTCGTCGTTTTGAAGATGCTGAAGTAAAACGTGATATCGACATTATGCCATTTGAAATCACCAAAGCAGACAATGGTGATGCATGGGTAAATGTAAAAGGTGATAAACTTGCACCTCCACAAATTTCTGCAGAAGTATTGAAAAAAATGAAGAAAACTGCGGAAGATTTCTTAGGTGAGCCAGTGACTGAAGCGGTAATCACTGTTCCTGCATACTTTAACGATGCTCAACGTCAAGCAACAAAAGATGCGGGTCGTATCGCAGGCTTAGAAGTTAAACGTATTATCAACGAACCAACAGCAGCAGCATTAGCTTACGGTTTAGATAAAGGTCAAGGCAACAAAACTATCGCCGTATATGACTTAGGTGGTGGTACATTCGACTTATCTATCATCGAAATTGATGAAGTGGGTGGCGAAAAAACCTTTGAAGTATTAGCAACCAACGGTGATACTCACTTAGGTGGTGAAGACTTCGATAACCGTGTAATCAACTACTTAGTAGATGAGTTCAAAAAAGAACAAGGCGTTGATTTACGTAACGACCCACTTGCAATGCAACGTTTAAAAGAAGCTGGCGAAAAAGCGAAAATTGAACTTTCTTCTGCACAACAAACTGATGTTAACTTACCTTACATCACTGCAGATGCTACAGGTCCTAAACACTTAAACATTAAATTAACTCGTGCTAAATTAGAATCTTTAGTAGAAGATTTAGTGGCTAAATCACTTGAACCTGTAAAAGTTGCATTAAACGATGCTGGCTTAAGTGCATCACAAATTGATGATGTTATTCTAGTGGGCGGTCAAACCCGTATGCCATTAGTACAACAAAAAGTAGAAGAGTTCTTCGGTAAAGCACCTCGTAAAGATGTGAACCCGGATGAAGCCGTTGCTATCGGTGCAGCAGTTCAAGGTGGTGTATTAGCGGGTGATGTAACTGATGTATTATTGTTAGACGTAACGCCGTTATCTTTAGGTATCGAAACCATGGGTGGTGTGATGACTACCTTAATTGAGAAAAACACGACGATTCCAACTAAAAAATCGCAAGTATTCTCAACAGCAGAAGATAACCAAAGTGCAGTAACCATTCACGTGTTACAAGGTGAACGTAAACAAGCATCAGCGAATAAGTCTTTAGGTCAATTCAACCTTGAAGGCATTAACCCAGCTCCACGCGGTATGCCACAAATTGAAGTGACCTTCGACATCGACGCTGACGGTATCATCCACGTTTCTGCGAAAGACAAAGGTACGGGTAAAGAACAACAAATCACCATCAAAGCCTCTTCAGGTTTAAGTGATGAAGAAATTCAAAAAATGGTTCGTGATGCAGAAGCAAACGCTGAAGCAGACCGTAAATTTGAAGAATTAGTACAAGCTCGCAACCAAGCAGATCATCTTGTACACAGCACACGTAAACAATTAGAAGAAGCGGGTGATAAAGTTCCAGCTGAAGATCGTGCAGCAATCGAAAGCGCATTAAGCGATCTAGAAACAGCGGCGAAAGGGGAAGATAAAGCAGCTATCGAAGCTAAACTTCAAGTGCTTGCAGAAGTTGCTCAAAAACTTGTTCAAGCTGCTCAACCACAAGCTGATACACAACAAGCTCAAAGTAGCAACCCAAATGATGATGTGGTTGATGCTGAGTTTGAAGAAGTGAAAGATAATAAGTAGTTTCACTCTCACTAAAATAGAAGGGCGTAGCAATACGCCCTTTTGGTGTATCCATCAACCACAATTTTTCCTGACTTTATTTAAAAAGTGAAGTCAGGAAAAACAAACCTGGAGGATAAATGGCGTTAAAACTCTACCCAATCGTACAACAACGCTTAAATAACAACATAGCAGATGAAATAATTCCCCCCCTTTGGCAAAACAATCTCGATAAACTACCACAAGGTCACTATTGTTATGGCATTTATTTTAATTATGCTACGAATTACCAGGCAGACTATGATTTTGCGATTGCAAGTGAGGTTGTATTAGAAACCGATATCCCGGTGATTGAAATTGAAGATTTGAGTTTCTACGAAATTTTTCGTTGCAACGTAGATGAAATTTATCAAACATGGCAACTGATCTGGGAAAAAGAACAACAAGGTTTACTTAAGCGGGCTTATTCGGTGGATTTTGAAAAATACTATCCTGATGGTTTGGTAGAAATTTATATCGCTGTTGAACCACATTGCTAAGCTCAAAGTGCATAAAATTTTATCAAAAATGACCGCACTTTACTCCCCAAAAATCAATGCAACCCAAGGAAAACACAATGGAATTTGCAACAAAATGTCTCCATGCCGGTTATAGCCCTAAAAATGGAGAGCCGCGTGTTCAACCAATCGTACAAAGCACCACTTATACTTACGATTCAGCAGAAGAAATTGGCAAGTTATTTGATTTACAAGCGGCAGGTTATTTCTATACTCGCCTAGCAAACCCAACGACAAATGCTGCTGAAGAAAAAATCACTGCACTTGAAGGTGGTGTGGCAACAATGTGTACTGCTTCTGGTCAATCTGCGGTTTTCTATGCGATGTTGAATATTTTAGAAGCCGGTGATCATTTTATTTCCTCTTCTTATGTGTATGGTGGTACTTACAATTTATTTGCCCATACATTCAAAAAAATGGGTATTGAAGTGACTTTTGTGGATCAAGATTTACCACTTGAAGAGCTCAAAAAAGCAATCCGTCCAAATACAAAAGCGGTTTTTGCTGAAACCATTGCGAACCCCGCTTTACGCGTGTTGGATATTGAAAAATTTGCAGTCTTAGCGAAAGCTGCAGAGGCGCCATTATTAATTGATAATACCTTTGCTACCCCCTATTTTTGTCGTCCAATCGAATTTGGCGCAAACGTGGTTATTCACAGCACATCTAAATATTTAGATGGTCATGCTATTGCCTTAGGTGGATCCATTACTGATGGCGGTAACTTTAATTGGAATAACGGCAAATATCCGCAATTAAGCACGCCAGACCAAACTTATCATGGTTTGGTTTACACAGAAACCTTTGGCCCTGCGGCTTATATTGTCAAAGCACGCGTGCAATTAATGCGTGATTTAGGTGCAACACCAGCACCACAAAATAGTTTCTTATTAAATGTAGGTATGGAAACCCTTGCACTTCGCATGCAACGTCATTATGAAAATGCACAGGCTGTAGCCGAGTTTTTAGAAAAACATCCGCAAGTCGTTAAAGTGAATTATCCTGGCTTACCAAGTTCACTAGATTACGCGCTCAAACAAAAATACTTACCTAACGGTTTGTGTGGTGTTATTTCCTTTGAGATTAAAGGTGATAAAGAAACCGCGGCAAAATGGTTAAACGCATTACAAATGACCTCACGTGAAGTACACGTAGCCGACATTCGGACTTGTGCATTACATCCAGCAACTTCAACACACCGCCAATTAAGTGAAGCTGAATTAGAAAAAGCGGGGATTTCTGCAGGACTTATTCGCCTTTCTTGCGGTATTGAAAATATTCAAGATATTTTAGCTGACTTAGAGCAAGCATTTGCAGCACAAAATAAGTCATAAATTAACGAATTTACCCTTGATATTTCTGACTTCGACATTATTTTTATTCTTAGGTATGTTGTTAACGCAATACCATACAATAACAAAATAAAAATTTTTAAATTTATATTTTTAAACGGAAAACGAAAACATTATGGCAAAGAAAGATTATTACGACGTTCTTGGTGTTGAACGTGGCGCAGATGAAAAAGCAATTAAACGTGCTTACAAAAAACTCGCCATGCAATATCACCCTGATAGAACCAAAGGTGATAAAGCCAAAGAAGAAAAATTTAAAGAAATCCAAGAAGCCTATGAAATTTTAGGTGATAAAGAAAAACGTGCGGCTTACGATCAATACGGTCACGCAGCCTTTGAACAAGGTGGCATGGGAGGCGGTGACTTCGGTGGCGGATTCAGCGGCGCTGATTTCGGTGATATTTTTGGTGATATGTTCGGAGATATCTTCGGCGGTGGCGGACGCGGTCGTCAGCGTGTAGTACGTGGTGAAGATTTACGTTATGACATCCAAATTACGTTAGAAGAAGCCGTAAAAGGTACAACTAAAGATATCCAAATCAATACGCTTGCACACTGTGATAGCTGTGATGGTACCGGCGCAGAAAAAGGCTCAAAAGTTGAAACATGTCCAAGCTGTCATGGTTCTGGTCGTATTCGTCGCCAACAAGGTTTCTTTGTGACTGAAGCGGTTTGTCCAACTTGTCATGGCTCGGGTAAGAAAATTGAAAAACCATGTAAAAGCTGTCATGGCGAAGGTCGTGTTCACAAGAAGAAAAACCTTTCTGTTAAAATTCCAGCAGGTGTGGATACCGGCAATCAATTACGTTTAAGCGGTGAAGGTGCAGCTGGCGAAAATGGTGCTCCAGCAGGTGATTTATATGTGGTCATTCACGTTAAAGAACATCATATCTTTGAACGTGATGGCAATAACCTCTACTGCGAAGTGCCAATCAGTTTTTCAATGGCTGCGTTAGGTGGTGAGATTGAAGTTCCAACCTTAGACGGTAAAGTGAAACTCAAAATCCCTGCTGAAACCCAAACAGGGAAACTCTTCCGTATGCGTGGTAAAGGGGTAAGCTCTACACGTAGTGGCTACGCAGGTGATCTCATTTGTCGCGTGGTGATTGAAACACCGGTGAACTTAAATAAAGAACAAAAAGAATTATTAGAAAAACTAGAAGAAAGTTTGAAAGGACAAAAATCGCATAGTCCGAAATCTTCAAGCTTTTTAGACGGTGTGAAGAAATTCTTTGATAATTTAGGTAAGTGATCCCAAACAGAAAGTGCGGTCAATTTTAAAACTGTTTTGAAATTGACCGCACTTTTTTATTGATAAAAAAGGACCTATCCACTAGGCCCTTTTTCTCTCTATTATTCTTTAAACTTTAACCATTTGCTAGATAATGTTCCGGCCGTCATTGCACCATTCACATTCAGTGCAGTTCGTCCCATATCAATTAATGGCTCAATTGAAATCAATAAACCCACTAATTCTAACGGTAGATTTAAGGTTGATAACACCACAATCGCGGCAAAGGTTGCACCACCACCCACTCCGGCAATACCGAAAGAGGAGATCGCCACCACCAATACTAATGTTGCAATATAGCTCACCGTAAATGGATCAACGCCCACTGTTGGTGCCACCATTACCGCTAGCATCGCAGGATAAATCCCTGCACAACCATTCTGTCCGATTGTTGCCCCAAAGGTGGCAGAAAAGTTTGCTACAACAGGATTATTACCCAGTTTATCTGTTTGAGTTTCAATATTTAAGGGAATGCTCGCTGCACTTGAACGAGAGGTAAAGGCGAAACTTAATGTTGGCAATGCTTTTTTGAAGTAAGTGATTGGGTTAATACCAGATAAACCAAGTAACACACCATGCACAATAAACATCAAGATAATCGCAATATAAGACGCAACAATAAAGCTACCTAAATTCAGAATATCTTCCCATTTTGATATAGCCGCCATTTTAATCATTAACGCGAACACACCGTAAGGGGTTAAACGAATGACAAAGCGTACTAAACGCATGACTAATTTATTTAATGTATCAACCCCTTGTGCAATACGATCACCGAGTGATTGATCTTCTTTGCGTAAACTTAACGCTGCCACACCTAAAAATGCAGAGAAAATCACGGTACTGATAATCGAAGTTGGATTTGCTCCAGTTAATTCTGCAAATGGATTTTTAGGAATAAAAGAAATCAACATTGCTGGAATAGAAAGGTTGCTGACTTGATCTACACGACCTACGACTTTCGCCTGTGCGGCTAATTCACGCTCACCGGCCACTAAACCTTCTGCAGTTAAACCAAACACTTTCACCATAATGATACCGATTAATGCCGCAATAGCGGTAGTAACTAAAAGAACGGAAAGTACGCTAAAACTGATTTTGCCTAATGAGCCGGCTTGATTTAAACGCGTAATCGCAGAAAGGATCGATACGAACACCAACGGCATTACAATCATTTGGAGTAAGCGAACATAACCGCCGCCCACTAAATTGATCCAATCCAAGGCGGTTTTCACGGTTTCTTGCTCACTTAAGGATTGCAGTAATGCACCACCTACAAGCCCTAATAACAAACCAACAAATACCATTTGACCTAATTTTTGCGTACTACGATAGAGATAATTAAGCCCTAAAAGCACAGCAACAAAAAGCACTAAAGTAATAAATAACATTTTTGTTCCTTAAGAAGTTGATAAGTAAGTCTATTTAATGGTTTTTATTAACGGAAATAAAATGTTTTTTAGGAATGAAATATAACTAAATAGAATTTAAAAGGGATAAACGATTTTATCCCTTTTTAAAATTGAAAAGAGAGTGATTACTAGACGACAGAAATCGCTTTTATTTGCACATAAACATCCATGCCTTGAGCAAAATGCAATTCATTAAACGCCCATTTACTGATACTTGCCCAAACTTTATGCCCTTCCACTAACACCGCAATATCAATGCGATTCTCTTGTGGAACGATCTGTACAATTTGTCCTCGTAAGATATTACGAATGCTAGTTTGCGCTGGCTTGCTTAAAGTAAGCGACACATCGGAGCTATAAATACAGACGCGCACTTTTTCATTCGCTTGATGATGCACTTCGTTGATCCAAAGTTGCTGTTCGCCTAAAGAAAGTGCGGTCATTTTATAGGTTGGATTATGTAAATAGACAGGCAACGCCAGCACACTACTCTGCTCCGATTCGCCTTTCCAAGGGGAAAATAACGGACTGTTCCAAACATTTTCTAAGGTGTCATAGGCTTTCACTTTGCCATTTTCCATCAGCACAACGCGATCAGCCAAGCGTAATAATTCATCTAAACTGTGCGTCACATATAAAATCGGCACATTAATTTCTTTGGATAGACTTTCAAGATATTGCATGAGCTCACGTTTACGAGGCACATCTAAAGCAGAAAGCGGTTCATCCATTAACAAAATATCAGGATCCGTTAATAAAGCTCGACCAATCGCCACACGTTGTTTTTCGCCACCCGATAAAGTCAGAGGATAGCGTTTTAGTAACGATTCAATACCAAGTAACTGAATGATATAGTCAAAGTCTTCACGGCTGACATTCTTCATGCCATAACGCAAATTGCCTTTAACGTTGTAATGCGGAAATAAACGAGCGTCTTGGAATACATAGCCGATTTTACGCTGATGTACAGGAAGATTCTCACTATTCTCTACATCCACCAAAGTGCGGTTATTTAAACGAATAAATCCTTGATCGGGATGAGTTAAACCACTCACCAAATTAATCAATGAGGTTTTCCCCGAACCTGACAAACCAAAAATTGCTGTCGCACCTTGAGTTGGCACTTGCAGATCCGCACATAAGGTTAGGCGGCCTAATTGTTTTTGTACATTAATGTGTAGCATCGCCCTGCCCCAATTTTTTCTGCATCCGTTTACTTAAGGCTTCGGAAAGCAATAAGGAAATCAATGAAAGGATCACCGCAAACAAGCAAAGGCGTGCAGTTTGTGCTTCTGCGCCTGGCGTTTGGATAAACGAATACATCGCTAAAGGAATGGTTTGGGTTTCCCCCGCAATATTAGATACGAAAGTAATGGTTGCACCAAATTCCCCTAAAGAACGAGCAAAACCTAATACTAAACCCGCCAATACACCAGGTAGAGAAAGGGGTAAAGTAATCGTGAAAAAAACTCGCCAAGGTGAAGCGCCAAGCGTTTGTGCGGCTTGCTCTAATTTAAAATCAATGCTTTCCAAAGAAAGACGAATCGCCCGTACGACCAATGGAAATGCTACTACCGCCGAAGCCAGTACTGCCCCCTTCCAGCTAAAGCCAAAAGATAAACCAAACCATTGATATAGATACTTACCAATAAAACCATTACGCCCCATAGCGACTAATAATAAATAACCGATTACCACTGGCGGTAATACCAAAGGCAGATGAATAATTCCTGTAACCAGAGACTTACCGTAAAATTCCTTACGAGCCAGCAACCAAGCGATAAAAATCGCAAAAGGCAAACTCCAAAGCATAGAACTCAATGCGACACTCATACTTAAGTGAATCGCATCCCATTCCATCGGGCTTAATTGAAACCAAGAGAGCAAAATATTTCCTTGTGTATATATCGATATGACGAAATTTCTTTAGAGATAACAAAAAGGACAGTTTCCTGTCCTTTCTTTATAAAGTCTGAGCTCATTATTTCACAGAGAAACCATATTCAACAAATATTTTTTTCGCTGCACTTGATTCTAAGTAATTAAGGAAATCACGGGTATCCGCATTGTCATGATCTTTTAAAATCGCAACGGGATATTCAACTGGTTTATAGCTGTCTTTCGGGAATACACCTACTGCTTTCACGTCTTTACTCACTTTAGCATCGGTACTATACACAATACCATAAGGGGCTTCAGCGCGTTCAACCAGGGCTAATGCACCACGTACGTCTTTCGCACGTGCTAATTTATCTTTAACTTGATCCCATAAATTCAATTTCGTTAATGATTCTTCTGCATATTGTCCAGCAGGAACATGCGCAGGATCACCTACGGATAAATAGCTGTCTTTTAAGCCTTTAATCCATTCACCTTTGGCAATATCCACGGAATTAGCGGCACTTTTTGCTGGAGCAATTAACACTAATTCATTGCCCGCTAATACTTTCTCAGTTTCTTTTACGGTGAGATTTTTATCAGATAAATATTTCATCCATTTGTTGCTAGCTGAAATAAATAAGTCTGCAGGAGCCCCTTCTTCAATTTGTTTAGCTAAAGTGGATGAAGATGCAAAGGAAAACACCACTTCGTTACTTGCTTTTTCAGATTTATACTGCTCTGCAATTTGTTGTAAAGCATCAGTCATTGAAGCTGCTGCAAACACAGTCACTTTTGCAGATGCAGCGAAAGACACGACCATACCTGCAATTAAAAGTGCGGTTGAAACTTTAGTTAATTTCATTATTTATCTCCTATATAAATGAAACTATATATAAAAAAATATACTACGAAATGAATTATAACTTGAATTTTCAAATAAGCATACAGAAAAACCTAAAGATCAAGTAAAATAAGCCAAATTATGTATTAGGAGGAGATGATGAAACAAACTGAAATTTTACTAACGATCAAACTTCATCAAGAATTATTTATTGACCCAAAGCGTGTTCGCCTCTTAAAAGAAATTAAAGAATGTGGCTCAATCAACCAAGCGGCCAAAAATGCTAAAGTGAGCTATAAAAGTGCTTGGGATCACCTTGAGGCGATGAATAAAATCAGTCCAAAACCGCTTTTAGAACGTAATATTGGTGGAAAAAATGGGGGAGGTACTTCATTAACCACTTATGCTGAGCGTTTGTTACAACTTTATGATTTGCTCGAACAAACACAAGAGCACGCCTTCCATATTCTTCAAGATGAGACAATTCCACTCAATAGCTTGCTTTCCGCGACAGCAAAATTCTCCTTACAAAGTAGTGCGCGTAATCAATTTTTTGGTAAGGTTGCGAGTCAACATATTGTAGACTCCCGCTGCATTGTTGCGGTAAATATTCAGGATTTAGCTCATCCATTACATGTTTCAATCACAATGCGCAGTGCTGAGCGTCTAAAACTCATTACTGAAAAAGAAGTGATGGTGATGTTTAAAGCGCCTTGGGTGAAAGTTAGTGCCATGGCATCAGAAGAAAAAAGTAATATCTTCCAAGCAACAGTTCTTTCTATGCAAAATGAAGAAGCGATTTTGCAAATAAAGGACAGCTCAATTGAATTTTGTGCAAGTATTCATAGTAAAGATGGATGGAAAGTGGGACAAGAAGTGTGGTTACATGTTGAGCCAGAACAAATCATCTTGGCAACATTGAAATAATCCTTAGAAACCCAAAGTGCGGTCAAAATTAACCGCACTTTTTTATTTCATTTACAAGGCAATCTCATCAATCGAGCGCCCAAAACTTGGTAAAAAGACCTGTAAAAAATAATCCATTTCTTGGCTATGCCATTGTTCCATCAAATTTTCTAAACGTTTTTTAGCTGTTTTAAATTCGTGGTTACCATGCTCTAATTCAAATTGAGCTTTAATGTAAGCACAAATCAAATCCGCTTGCTTTACTAAATGCTTTTCTTCTGGGCTAAATTGCTCACTATCTAAGTATGGAGCAAAACTATCTTGCAACTCGGTCGGAAGCAAGCTAATTAAATGTAATTCAGCTGCCGCTTCAATGTCTTTATAAGCATGAGTGATTTCAGAATTGAAATACTTAATTGGGGTCGGCAAATCACCAGTAAAAATTTCAGAGGTATCATGATACATCGCCACTACCGCAATACGCTCAGGATTTACTTCACCACCAAAAAAGCGATTTTTAATAATAGCTAAAGCCTGTGCTACAAAGGCAACTTGCAGGCTATGCTCTGCTAAATTTTCCTTTTCAATATTGCGCATCAATGACCAACGCTGAATTAAGCGAAGACGATCTAAACAGGCAAAAAAGTGACTGGTTTTAACTTCCACAAGATATCCTTAGTTAGATGGTAGCTCTTCAATAATTACGGGGAGATCAATCACCTTACCTAAGCGAGAAATCGTGATGATAACTTCTGTATTTGGTTTGGTATCACTAATAATTTGCATCATTTCACGAATAGACAGATTATCTCGTTTATTTAAACGTAAAATAACATCCCCCACTTGAATGCCTGCTTTCGCTGCGGGACTATTGGCTGTCACGCCGGTGATAACAATACCACCGTTTGAGTTAGAAGTGATCTCACTTTGTACGCCAAAGTAACCACGAATCACGCGGCCATCTCGGATAATTTTATATAGCACATCATTGGCAATACTGATTGGAATCGCAAAATTTAGGCCTTCTGCAATTTCATTGGCTGTTTTACCAATACTTAACGTGCTGATGCCCACTAATTCGCCAGCTGAGTTAATCAACGCGCCACCAGAGTTACCTCGGTTAATTGATGCATCTGTTTGAATAAAGTTTTGACGACCTAAAGAATCCCCTACGGCACTACGCCCTACCGCACTGATAATCCCTTGTGACACACTTTGACCTAGGTTATACGGATTACCAATGGCTAATGCAATATCTCCAACACGCACTTGGCGTTCTTTATTTTGTGGAATTGTAGAAAGATTGGTTGCTTTAATTTTTAATACCGCAAGATCAGTTAAATTGTCTGAGCCAATTAAATTAGCTTCATAAATACTACCGTTTTGCAGCGCGACCACAATTTGATCGGCATTTTGGATAACGTGTTTATTAGTGAGAATATAACCGTCTTTCGTCATAATCACACCAGAACCTAAGTTATTTACCTGTAATTGATCACTATCATTAATGCTAGCAGAAGAAAAAGATCGGTTGTACACATTCACCACAGCAGGAGAAGCAATTCTCACGGCACTGTTGAACGAAACGATATCATCAGCAGAGAAAAGGCTGCTGTTATTGAGCTTAGGAACGGCAAATAAAATAACACCTGCTGCGGCGAGTCCCCAAAGGGCTGAGTGGAAAAGTTTTTTAAACATTTTTTATTCTTGTATTAATAAGTTAGGTAAATAACTGAGTTTTAAATCATCCTCAATTCTTTCACATTCTTGCAGTTGCCACAATGGGGCATCTGCAAGTTTTTCTAAATGTGGGAGTTGGCATAATCCTCGAGCTTTATCCCCCAAGAGTTTTGGAGCAACATAAATAATTAATTCATCTATAGCATGTTGTTCAATCAAGCTACCCGCTAAATTAGCGCCTGCTTCTACCCAAATGGAATTCACTTGTCTCTTGCCTAATTCTGTCATCAACATATCGAAACCATAGTTTTCTGGCAGTAAAATTTGCTCACAGAAATCTGGGAATACAGACATATCTCGAGGAATTGAACCCACAAGCCAAACTGGCGAATGGGTATGGAATAATTGATGTCTTGGCTGAACTCGATTTTTAGAATCTAAAATAACACGAATAGGCTGACGCACGGTTTCTTCGGCATATTCTGCTTTTAAATCATCGGGAAATTGATTCCAGCGCACGTTCAAGCTTGGATCATCGGCTAACACGGTGGCGCTTGTGGATAAAAGTGCGCTCGCTTTAGCTCGCATTTTTTGTACATCCGCACGAGCTGCGTCACCTGTAATCCATTTGCTTTCACCACTCGCCATGGCTGTGCGCCCATCTAAACTCATGGCTAATTTTAGCTGCACATAAGGCTTGCCAGTTCGCATACGTTTGAGAAAACCTTTATTTAAGGCTTCTGCTTGTTCGTTCAATAAATTGACCGCACTTGGTATGCCTGCATCGGCTAGCATTTTCAGGCCCTTGCCTGCCACTTGCGGATTAGGATCTGCCATGGCTGCGATAACTCGACTAACCCCCGCTTCAATTAAACCTAATGCACAAGGCGGTGTGCGTCCATAATGAGAACAAGGTTCAAGCGTCACATAAGCAGTTGCACCTTTCGCTTTCTCTCCAGCATCGGCCAACGCCATTCGTTCCGCATGAGGCTGACCGGCTTTCAAATGAAACCCTTTCCCGACAATTTCACCGTTTTTAACTAACACACATCCTACGGATGGATTCGGCGTAGTGGTGTACTGCCCTTTTGCAGCGAGCTCAAGAGCCAGTTGCATAAATTTCACATCATCAGGGGAAAAGGTGTCACTCATATTAATCCTTTAAGCTTTCAATTTCTTTGGTGAATTCATTGATATTATCAAAGCTCAAATAAACGGACGCAAAACGGATATACGCCACTTTATCTAATTCTTTCAGCTCATTCATGGCTAATTTACCCACGAGATGACTTGGTACTTCACGCTCACCTGTCGCACGTAATTGGATAATAATATGGCTGATGGCTTTTTCCACATCATCCGAACTTACAGGGCGTTTTTCTAACGCATGTTGAATACCGCTACGCAATTTATCTTCATTAAACGGCTCGCGTGACCCATCATTTTTAATAATTTTGGGTACCACTAATTCGGCCGTTTCAAAGGTGGTAAAGCGTTCATGACAATTCCCACATTCCCGACGACGACGTACTTGATACCCATCAGAAACCAAACGGCTGTCAATTACCTTAGTTTCTTCAGTTGAACAAAACGGACAACGCATTTTAGCTCCTTTTCAAAATTATTCTTAAGTCAGCATCTTATCAAAAATCCAGAATCTTTTCGATCTGAAGATCCGCTTTAAGACAACATTTCTCCAAACCAGGATGTGGTTTGTTTCACCAACTGCAAAAGGCCATCCTGCGATTTAAATTGTTCTGTTTGCCACAATACCCTAGCCCAATAAGGATCGGCTTTTCTATAACCATAAGGATCAGTTTTCGCAAGGGATTCGATATTCGTTAAAACATTGTCAAAATTGACCGCACTTTCATCTTTTTCAATAAACTTCGCTATATTTTCCGTTGGTATGAGCTGAATTTGTTGTTGGCTCTGTAAATAAGCCTCTACATACATTTTCAGTTTCTCAAGTGCGGTTGATTTTTCTATTGTTTTTAATGTTAAATCCTTATCTTTAGCGATAATGCGTGGTGGCAGTGCATTCTCTTTTGTCGCCAGTTGAATGAGATAATAAAGCCATGGACGAATACGATAACGATCTTTATATTTTGCAAATCGCCATTCGATTATCTGATTTTCATCGCCAAATAATGGCTCCATATAGCCAAACAAGCGAATATTGCCTTGTACCGTTTCCACCACAAAATCAACACTCTCACTGTATGGTGAAGAATAATCCTTAATTTTCTCTTTAAAAGCCAATACATCAGCACGAATGGATTGCGCACAAACTTCCGCAAACTCGCCGCGCGGCATGATGCCTTTTACTCGCTGTTTGGCGAAATAATCGTTAAATTGTGCTTCCTCTAAATGCAATAATTCATTACTAATGCGATGATGATCCAAGCCATTTAATATGAAGTTTTCACTTTCTTCAATGCGATCGTCTTCATCTCGGAAATACACACCAAGCTGCTTTTCAAAAAAGAATTTCACTGGATTTTCAACAAAACTCACAAAACGATCGAGTTCAATTTCCGTTATTGGCTCTTGATTTTCACCCATCGGCACAACAAATTCATGACATTTTCGTTCTTGGAATTGGGCAATCGGCAACCACTTTTTCGCAAAAGAGCGGTTAATTTCCCCTTCATTTTGGAAATTGCTTGGACTAAACGCCGTCATTGGATGTTGTTCAATTCTCAAGCCATCGTCTGAATAATGATTAATATAATCAACCAACTGGCTCACTAATACCGAAGGCTCTTTTGGCTGATTATCAATAATTGAACAGCCCACATAACTCACATAAAAATGGGATCTTGCGGCCAGTAAGGCTTCGAGGAATAAGTAACGATCATCATCTCGACGAACACGATCGCCTTTTTGATGATGATATTGCATCAAGTCAAAACTATTTGGCGTATGACTACGTGGGTAATCCGCTTCATTCATTCCAAGCAAACACACCACTTTAAAAGGAATGGAACGCATAGGTAAAAGTGTGCAGAAATTCACTTTCCCCGCTAAGAAACGAAGGCTGTTTGGTGTTTCTTCTAAACGTGCAGACATCACTTCCGCAATCACATCTGCTTGCAAAGTCTCTTCGAAATTGACGGACTGCAAATCATCGGCAAAGGCATTGATGCAATCCTGAATATAAAATAAGGTATCCGCAGTTTCTTCATTTTGCACAAAGAAATCCGTCAAAAGTGCGGTCAATTTTTCACGCCATTTTTCAATATTGTGTACCTTTTGCAAACCTTGATGCCATTTATTTAAGGTCGTAAAAAATTGATTTATCGCACCAACTAACTGCCCTTTCAATCCATAGCTACTGTCAAGTCCAAGACTATCTTGCCAAACGCCTTGTTCTTCACGCATCGCATAACCTAAGGTCATACGTTCAAGCCCCGCTTGCCACGCATTAAAATTCAGTGTGTTCTGCAGTTTTTCTAAACCAAAGCGAATACCCGACTCTTTCACCCATTCACGGATTTGATCGAGATCAGCAAGCGCAATATTAAAACGTTCTCGGATAGCTGGAATATCCAATAAAGCCAACACTTCTTCCGCACTAAACTGACTTTCTTTTAAATTTAACAGGGAAAGATAGCTCGATACGATTACATCACTTTCAGACAATTTACTGTCAGAAATTGAGAACGGAATAACGGGTGCGTCCGCACTATTCGCACCAAAGACAGCCTGAATATAAGGCGTATATTGGTTAATATCGGCAACCATGACCACCACATCTTTTGGGGTAATCTGCTCTTCTTTTGGTTTATGCTGATTCTGATTGAATAAATCCAATAAATAATCATGCAGCACTTCAACTTCTCGCATCGCGCTATGACAAGATTTCATCACCAAAGAGCGGTCATTTTTCGCGACATTTAATGCACCATGGCTCAACGTCAAAATTTGATTTTGGAGCTGCCCTAACAGTGTTTTTTCGGGAAGTTCTGCATAGTAATCACGGGAAATGGCTTGAATATTTTCTTCATCACGCACTAATTGATAGAGAAAATCCCGTCCCATTTTTCCCCAAGAGGCTAAAAGCGGATTCCCGCTGAACAATTCTTCTTGTTGATTGGTGTAATCAAGGTCGGCAGGTTCCCATGATACTTGCTCGGCTGAAATTAAAGGCTTCACATCGTTGGTTTCTTGCACGAAACGCTGTCTTTCTAATAAATAGGATTTGCTCAGATCTCGCAAATCTCCCCAATATTCTTGGCATGGATTATTGAAGAATAAATGCACATCTGTTTTAGCTGAAATACCTTGGAAAATATTGAGATAAACCGTTGGCAATGCAGGAATACCAAAAATAAAAATACGCTCTGGTAAGTTGAGTGTCGCATTTGGATCACGACATAATGCTAAAAATTGTTGATTGAGTGCAGCACGATGTTTTGCTTTTCCACCAAAATCACGTTGAACATCATTCACCAAGGCTCGCCATAAAATTCCCTGCCAGTGAATATTGCCTTTAATTTGAGAAAGAAAGGTAGGATTTAACGCCGAAAGGCCCTGCTTTTGCTGATTAATTTGTGCCAAGATTTTTTCATCGTTATTTTCTTCCCATGCAGCAATCCATTCGGGACGATAGACGAGATATTGGTCAAATAAATCGGCAACTTTTAGGCTTAATTGATAAAGTTTTTGCTGTTCTGATGCTGGTGAGGACGCTAAATATTTTTTTAATGGCTCAAATTCTTTTTGCTTTAAAAAGGTAGGAATTAATCGCATTAATCGCCATAACGTTAAAT
>JAWHBY010000008.1:0-41784 GCA_032568935.1 Parahaemophilus parainfluenzae | reverse complement strand
CAGAAGTTCTTGTTTTGGATCGTGGATTAATAATCCATTTTCCGCATCTAAACGCCATGCGCGCGGGTTTAAGTTGTTCCCCGTTAAAAGAATATACTGGTTGTCCACCCAAACACCTTTGAGGTGATAAGTGTTATCGCCATCTTTCCATAAACGAACAGTTAAATGGCCGTTTTTAATGTAAGCATCAAATTTCTCGCAGAAACGACGAAGATTGCTTTCATATAGATAAGGCAATGCACCTGCCATTTTAAACGGCTGCTCAGGTGGAATATAGAAATCGTTCGCGACTTTATCACCCACGATAATTTCGACACGCTTTCCTTGCTCTAATAAGCGGGCAAGTTTACTTCTTAGCGTGCGAGGGAAGTTGAAATAAGGGGTGCAAATCACCAATTTTTCCTGCACTTGTAAGAATAAATCTTCGATAACTTGATTTAATTCATTGCCTGATGCACCTAAACCAAAAAGTGGTGAAATGGTTAAAACATCGGAAAAACCAACCGCACTTTCTAGCTGATATTCAGCATGGACAGATAAGTTTTTACGATAAGCTTTTATTGCACTACGAATTTCTTTGGTGCGCGGGCGATTAGCCACATCTAATGGGTGTACTGCGCTGAAATCCAATAAATAATCATTGATGAAATTAACCATAGAGTCAGCCAATGCAGCATTATAGATTTTTTGATAGCGGTCGTAACGGTATTTATCTTGTTGTTGTAAATACACGTTATTAATACTTGCACCGCTATAAAGCACAGTATCATCAAAGACAAAGCCTTTAATATGTAATACACCAAAGACTTCACGGGTATTAATAGGCACACCGAAGAACATATTCGGTTCATCGGGAAGTTGATAGGTTTGGCGTTGTTCACAATACCAATCAGCGTTAGTAGCAGATTTTTCTGCACCAAGTAAATTGCGTTGTCCGCGATGCCAATCCACTAAAATTTTCACATCCAATTCTGGATGATCTTGTTTTACGCGATAAATTTCATTGAGAATTTCTTGTCCCGCTTCATCTTTTTGCCAGTAAAGTGCGGTCACGTAAATGCGTTTTTTAGCTTGGCGAATTAATTCTATAATTTGTGCTTTGAATTCAAGCGGACTAAACAGAAACTCAACCTGGTCTACCTGTAAAGGAAGAAAAGGCAAATTTTTTAAATTTTGTTCTGCTCGTTTAGCTTTATTGATTAACATAATCCATCTCTACACTAAAAATTAATGCTCTAGTTTACAATATTTCCTTTGTGGATTGATAGAAAAAAGGTTTTTTTTCGTTATAATGCTCACAAATTTTCGCATTTTTTGGCGAATTATTATCCAATTTTTCCTTCGAGAAGCAAATTATGAGCAATTCACGCAAACCATCATTCCAAACAAATTCCACCAAATCTTTTCAAGAGCGTAGCCCCAAACGTGCATTTAATGATAAAGAACGTCGCTTTGATGATCGTCGTAATAATGAAAAACGTGAGGGAAATCAACCGCACTTTGATAAAAAACGGGATGCTCGCAAACCTTCTCGTGGCTTCCAACAGGAAGAAGTGAGAGAACCGAAAATTGCTGAACTTTCATTAAATAAAGCCAATGGTGAAAGTGGCTCGGTAAAAGTAACGGTGAAAAGTACTGGCGTGAGTTATAAACCGAAAGAAAAGAAAACGGGCGCATTATCACCACGAGCACCGGAGAAAATTAAAAAGAACCGTGCTGAAGAAATGAAAGTGTATGGTGAAAATGCCTGCTTAGAATTGTTTGCAGAACGTCCAGAGAGCATTGTTCGAGTATGGGCAACGGTGCAAATGGCACATCGAATTGGCGAGATTTTCAGTTATTTAGCCGCGAATAAAAAAGTGTATCACGTGGTGGATAGCGAAGAGCTAAGTTTAGTAAGTGGTACCGAGCATCATGGTGGCATTTGTATGTTAGTGAAAAAACAACGTACTTTTTCTTTGCAAGGTTATTTAGATGTACCGCGTCAAGAAGACTACTTAGTGGTGCTTGATCAAGTCAATAATGCGCAGAACCTAGGTGGCGTTGTGCGTACTTGCGCCTTCTACGGCATTAAAAATGTGGTAACAAATCAAGTTGAACAGCTTTATGCACCAGCTGCGATGCGTGTGGCTGAAGGCGGAATGGAGCATATTCGTATTTTAGAAACAGAAAGTACTGAAATCGCTTTAGAGGCTTTACGTAAAGCGGGCTATCAGATTATTCATGTATCAACCAATAAACAAGGCGTGGCATTGGAACAACTCAAATTCGCGGAGAAAGTCGCGTTGGTATTGAGCGAAGGTAGTACAGATGATATTCGTGATAAACAAGATGTAAATGTGCGCCTTTCTTTAAGTAATCCATTAAAAGCAGGATTAAATATTGCAGTAAATGCAGGGATTTTATTATCACATTGGTATGTGAAATAACCTTAAGTGCGGTCATTTTTAGGTTTGTTTTGGGGCTGACATCTGTCAGCCCTTTTTCTTTTTCAAAATTATGTAAGATTCAAATTTTAATATTTCTTTTAAAAGCCTTTGGGGGTAATCAGACAAAAGATCTATACTATTTCGAGTAGTTATTTAACAGGGAGTTTTTATGCCTGAACGTTCAGCCAATATTAGTACACATGATCCTTTCGGAAGTTTATTAGGTTATGCACCAGGTGGGATTGCGATTTATTCATCAGATTATCATACCGCAGATGAGAAAGAGTATCCGGATGATGCCGCCTTTCGCAGTTATTTAGGACGAGAATACATGGGCTATAAATGGCAGTGCGTGGAATTTGCGCGCCGTTATTTATATCTCAATCATGGCATGGTGTTTACTGATGTAGGAATGGCTTACGAGATCTTTTCTCTACGATTTTTACGTCAAGTGGTGAATGATGCCTTATTACCTTTACAAGCCTTTGCAAATGGTTGTAAACGTAAGCCTGAAGCAGGTGCATTGTTAATTTGGCAGGAGGGCGGTGAATTTAAACATACGGGGCATGTGGCGATCATTACCGAAGTCTTAGAGGATAAAATTCGCATCGCTGAGCAAAACGTGATTCACTCTCGCTTACCAAGCGGGCAGCAATGGACACGAGAACTTCCAATGACAGTTTCAGAAACGGGGTATTTTCTACATGATACCTTTGATGATACCGAAATTTTAGGTTGGATGATCCAAACGGAAGACACAGAATACAGCCTGCCTCAGCCAACACCAGAAAAAGAGAAACTTGAGATTCATGCTGAACATATAGAAAACAATGGTCAGTTTGAGCATAAATGGCTGAATGAGAAAAATGAATTTGAAGCGGCATATGTGAAAGCCATGGGTGGGCACAAAGTCAGCCATTCGGATCAATATCGCTATTTTACGATGTCTGAAACAGCACAACATGAGTTAATTCGTGCAACCAATGAATTGCATTTAATGTATTTGCATGCCACAGATAAAGTTTTAAAAGACGATAAGTTATTACAATATTTCAATATTCCTAAATTGCTTTGGCCTCGTTTACGATTGTCTTGGCAAAATCGCCGTTACCAAACCATCACGGGACGTTTAGATTTCTGCATGGATAGTCGTGGATTGAAAGTGTATGAATACAATGCTGACTCAGCCTCTTGTCACGCTGAAGCTGGTGAGTTTATGAATCGATGGGCAATTCAGGGCGGATTGAAGATTGGTGATAATCCAGCTGATGGCTTACGTAATGCATTAGCGGATTGTTGGAAACACAGTGAAGCTACGCCGCTTGTTCATATTATGCAAGATCACGATGATGAGGAAGATTATCACGCATTATTTATGCGCAATGCACTAGTTCAAGCAGGATTTCAAGCTAAAATTATTCATGGGACCGAGGGATTGCATTGGGATAGCCGTGGTCGTTTGATTGATGATGAAGATAACCAGGTCAAAACCGTATGGAAAACGTGGGCCTGGGAAACCATGTTGGAGCAACTTCGTGAAGATGCAACAGGTATGGAAGTGGCTCCACCAATTCGTACGGGATATCCAGAAGACAAAGTGCGGTTGATTGATGTGTTACTTCGTCCAGAAGTTCTAGTTTATGAGCCACTGTGGACGGCTATTCCGAGTAATAAAGCGATCTTACCAGTGTTGTGGTCACTATTCCCAAACCATCGTTATCTACTAGAAGCAGGATTTGAATTGACGCCTGAGCTGATTAAAAATGGTTACGCACAAAAGCCAATTGCAGGTCGCCGTGGTGATAATGTGAAATTGATTGGTGAGTGTAAGTCGGTGCTTGATAGCAAAGATGGGCGTTTTGGTAAGCAGGAGAGTATCTACCAACAACTTTGGTGTTTACCAAAAGTGGAAGACCAATATGTTCAGGTCTGTACTTTTACTGTGGGCGGTCATTATGGTGGTAGCTGTTTACGCTCAGACCCGAGTTTGGTCATTATGGGAAATAGCGATATGCAACCGTTAAGGGTATTATCTGATAAAGGCTTCCTTAAAAAATAAAAATAAAATCGGCACTCATTTTGAGTGCCGATTTATTATTTCGCTATAAGATTATTTAGCATCTTTGTTATCTGCAGGTTTTTCATTTGCTTTTAACATATCCGCAGGAATAAAGCTTTGTTGTACTTTTTCCATGTGTGGAAGGTTATGCGCAATACCTTTGTGACAATCGATACAGGTTTTGTTTTGTTCCTGTGCAAGGGCGTGCATTTGTTGTGCCACAGTTTTTTGTTGAGTAAAGTCCATATCATTGAAGTTATGGCAGTTACGGCACTCTTGTGAGTTATTCGCTTTCATACGCGCCCATTCGCGTTCTGCCATTTCTAAACGATGTTTTTCGAATTTTTCTTTAGTATCGACTTTACCTGTAAAGTGAGCATAAACTTCTGTCGATGCCTGCATTTTTCGGATCATTTTAGGTACAAATTCATGCGGAACGTGACAGTCTGAACAAATTGCTTTCACACCTGAACGGTTACTAAAGTGGATTGACGCTTGGTATTCAGGTACAACGTCATTAGTATGACAGTCTGAGCAGAATTGCTCTGTATTGGTTGTTGCCATTCCTGCATTAAACAGGTTAGTTCCAACGATAGTACCAATGATAGTTAATAAAATAACCCCACCAATTGCCATTTTGCTCGGAGAGCGTAACCAACGGCAAACTTTCTGAATGCTTGATTTAATCATGGTTTAGCTCCTTATTTACCTTGCATTTGACGAATGGTTTCGAATTTATTTTGAATAATTGGATTTACGTTAGTTTGCTGAACGTGGCATTGTAAACAGAAATAACGACGAGGTGAGGTACCTTCTGTTTTTTGGCCATCTCGTGTTAAAAAATGACTTTCAGGTACGCGAGGTGCCCCCGTTGTTGGAGCAACATCCGGAGAGTGGCAGCCTAAACATTGGTTTGCATTTTTTGTTACTTGTAAGCCACGTACACTATGCGGGACAAGTGGGGGCTGATTTGGGAAAGTTACTGGAATATTGCCTACATCTTTATAAGGGTTAGTAAATGCAGGTGCAATACTTTCTGTTGCTTTGTCGATGCTATTTGCAACTTGTGGCGCATCAGCAAATGCCAATCCGCTACATAAAGCTAGCATGAAAATAAATGATTTTTTCATGAAATCCACTCCATTAAATAATTAAATATTTTTAATTTTTATTTGTTTCTCCAAGCGAGATCCAAATGCAAATACATTTTCTGCGCAGACGTCAATACAACGTCCACAAGTAATGCAATCTTTTGCCAGTATAATTTGGCTATCTTCTGGTCCACCGTGCAAAGGAAGTCTTAATACTTGCGGTTCAGGGCAAACATTATAACAGTCCATACAACGGTCACAGCGATCGCGATCGATTACGTTAATTTTTATCAGGCTTTTAGCGCCAATGACACCATATATCGCACCAATTGGGCAAAGGTGACCACACCAGCCATGCTCAGCAACAAGTAAGTCAAATAAAAAGATGACTGCGACCAACCAAAGGGTTGCACCTGTTCCAAAGACAAAGATACGTCCAAGTGCCGCGACAGGATTTATCCACTCCCATAAGAGCGTACCCGTTATTGCACTACCAACTAAAATGACGGCTAAAATCACATAGCGAAGTTGACGTGAAATTTTTAATGATTGTCGAATACCTAATTTTCTACGTAACCAAGCTGCAGCATCAGTCACAATATTCATTGGGCAAACCCAACTACAAAAGGCTTTGCTCGCAACAATGGCGTAGAATATGACAATCACTAAGGCACCAATAATCGTTGTGATTTCTGGTAGGTAACCTGTCACTAAACTTTCAGCGGTAATCAATGGATCTGTCAATGGTACAGTATCCAAAAGCATGCTTGAGCTGTAATTGCCTTTTAGAATCCAAACTTGCCAAATCGGGCCGCTTAAGAACATTAAAATAATACTTAATTGACTGATTCGACGTAGAATTAAAAAGCGATAAGCATGCCACCAACCAAGTTTTTGACGTGCTTCTAAGCCAGCATCTTTTGGCTTATTCGGGGTATATTTTTCAGCCATTATTTAACCCCCTTAATGTTTAAATCCAAATTCGGGAACTGTTCAGCTTCCGGTACCGTAGTTGGACTTGGTACATAATCCATTGTCGCGCGACTCGGTGTTGCCACTTTTTGATTCGGTACGACCTGCATTGGTTGATAAACAGGTTCATGCTGTCCTTCTGGCATACGAACGTCTAATGATGGACGTAAACCATCTGGATGTTGCTCCTCAATTAAGGATTTTCCAGCGTTTTGTTTTTCTTTCCAACCTAAGCGATAGTGACGACCGAGTAGACCTTTAGCAAGATCCATTGGCAATACTTTAATTGCAGCTTCCTCTAATACACAAGCTTGTTCACATTTTCCACATCCAGTGCAAGCATCGGAATGGACGGTTGGAATAAGCTTCGCATGAATCCCTGTACGATCATTATGAACGCGCTCAAGTGTAATCGCTTTATCCACTAATGGACAAACACGATAACAAACGTCACAACGTAAACCTTGCCAGTTAAGACAAGTTTCATGGTCTAGCAATACGGCTAATCCCATTCTTGCATCATTGATGTCTTTGAGCTCTTCACTTAATGCGCCACTTGGGCAAGCATTCATACAAGGAATATCAGGACACATTTCGCAAGGTTTGTCCCGAGCGATAAAGTAAGGTGTGCCAGCTTCCATTGGGGAAATGAGCGAAGCTAAATACAACATATCGTATGGACATGCTTGGACACACTGTCCGCAGCGGGTACAAGCTGCCAAGAAATCCTTCTCCGGTAAAGCACCAGGTGGGCGTAAGGCAACCCCTTCTTTGGCTTTAGCTTGTTGTTGCTGTAAGCCAAGAATAATACCAACCCCACATACTCCGGCAGCCGTTCTTGTCACATTTTTTAAAAACTGACGACGGTTAGGATCAAGTTTCATCTACGTTTCCTTTTATAAGCGGTCTGATTTTGTAAAAACGTTGCAAAATTTGACCGCTCTTGTTTTTTAAATTCCTCCCTTTGTTTAAAGAGAGGAGAGACTAGAAACGAAAGGGAAAACCTACGCTTTCACCACTTTAACCGCACATTTTTTGAAGTCGGTTTCGCCAGAGATTGGGTCGGTTGCATCCAATGTTAATTTGTTAGCAAGCTGACCTGCATCAAAGAAGGTGGTGTAAATTAAGCCTGGAGGACATTTGTTACGACCACGAGTATCTAAGTAAGTAATCATTTCACCACGACGAGTGATTAATTTCACTTTATCCCCATGGCGTAAGCCATATTTTTTCGCATCTGCTGGGTGCATCCACACTAAGTTGTTCGGGAATGCACGGTGTAATTCAGGTACACGACGTGTCATGGTACCAGTATGCCAGTGCTCAAGCACACGTCCAGTACATAACCATAATGGATATTCTTCGTTCGGTGATTCTGCTGGTGGCTCATAAGGTACTCCCAAGATAATTGCTTTTTTATCTGGGTAGCCATAGAACGCAATATCTTCACCAGGTTTAACATATGGGTCAAAGCCTTCACGGTAGCGCCATAAGGTTTCTTTACCATCCACAACCGGCCAACGTAAACCTCTCACCTGGTGATAAGTATCGAATGGTGCTAAGTCATGACCATGTCCACGGCCAAAACTTGCGTATTCTTCGAATAACCCTTTTTGTAAGTAGTAGCCGAAGTGATCCGCTTCATCATTGATATATCCCGGAACATCTGTTGGTACTTTAAATTTGTTTACTTCACCATTTTCGTAAAGCACTTCGTATAAGGTTTTGCCACGATATTCAGGCATTTGAGCTAATAACTCTTCACCCCATACTTCATCAGTTTTGAAGTATTTAGCGAATTCAACAATTTGCCATAAGTCAGAACGAGACTCACCTGGGCCTTTCACTTGTTGACGCCATAATTGAGTACGACGTTCAGCGTTACCGTAACCACCTTCTTTTTCTACCCACATACAAGTTGGAAGAATTAAGTCAGCTGCAACCGCAGAAACGGATGGGTAAGGGTCTGAAACAACGATAAAGTTCTCTGGGTTACGCCAACCAGGGAAAATTTCGTCATTGATATTCGGGCCACCTTGCATGTTGTTGGTGGACATTTGCCATAAGAAATTTAGTTTACCGTCTTTTAAGGCACGACTTTGTTGTACAGCAGGGAAACCCGGAACAGTAGGAATGGTGCCTTTCGGTAATTTCCATTTTTTCTCAGCGATTTCAACATGTTTTGGGTTGGTTACCACCATGTCCGCAGGTAAGCGGTGAACGAAAGTACCTACTTCACGTGCGGTACCACAAGCTGAAGGCTGACCAGTTAATGAGAATGGACCACAACCTGGTTTAGAAATTTTACCTGTAAGTAAGTGGACGTTATACATCATTTGGTTAACCCATACACCACGGGTATGTTGGTTGAAGCCCATTGTCCAGTAAGATACTAAATTCTGTTCTGGATCTGCATACATTTTTGCGAGTGTTTCAAGCTGATCTTTTGGCACACCAGAAATACGATGTGCTTCGTCTAATGTATAAGGTGCAACGATTTTCTTGAATTCTTCAAAATCAGAATCGTACATTTTACCCGCTGTTTTACGGTTTTTTGCAGCAACTTCAAGTGGGTGCTCAGGACGTAAACCATAACCGATATCAGTTTCACCACGTTTGAATTTAGTGTGTTTATTAACAAAATCCCAGTTTACTTTATCGTTTTGGATAATGTAGTTTGCGATGTAGTTAAGGATTGCAAGGTCTGAATGTGGATTAAACACGATAGGCACATCAGCTAATTCAAACGAACGGTGTTCGAATGTTGACATAACCACCACTTTCACATTATCAGAAGAAAGACGACGGTCAGAAATACGAGACCATAAAATTGGGTGCATTTCCGCCATGTTTGAACCCCAAAGCACAAACGCATCAGTTTTTTCGATATCGTTATAGCAACCCATTGGTTCATCCATACCAAATGTACGCATAAACGCAACCGCTGCAGACGCCATACAGTGACGAGCATTCGGGTCGATAGTATTAGAACGGAAACCAGCTTTCCAAAGTTTTACTTTTGCGTAACCTTCATAGATGGTTGTTTGACCTGAAGAGAACATACCAACTGAATTCGGTTCTTTTTTCTTCAAGATGTCTTTAATTTTTTCCGCCATGATAGTGAAAGCTTGATCCCAAGAAACAGGTGTAAAGTCACCTTCTTTATGGAATTTACCATCTTTCATACGTAATAACGGAGTTTGTACACGGTCTGCACCGTACATGATTTTAGAAAGGAAGTAACCTTTGATACAGTTTAAACCACGGTTTACCTCTGCATCTGGGTCACCTTGAGTTGCGACAACTCGACCATCTTTGGTTCCTACCAATACGCTACATCCTGTACCACAGAAACGACATGGCGCTTTATCCCATTTGATGCCCATATCTTCTGCCGCATCAACCTGTTTAACAGGGATGGTCATACCGGCAGCCGCAGCTGCTGCAAGCGCAGCATTGGCTTTCATAAAATCTCTACGATTAAGTTCCATAGTTTTCCCCACTCGTTGTTGAATTTTTTAGAATATACAAAATGGCATGTATACCTAAATTATTTATTTTTCATCTAAGTAATTAGAAATTAAAGACACGACAATTACTCCTGGGATATCTTTAATTTCATCCATAAGATCCGCTAAAGCTAATTGACGGTTACTTTCAAGGGTAACCACCAATTTGCCTTCTTCAGATTTTTCACCATGAATTTCAGCACCTGAAATAGCTAAAATAGCTTCTTTGACTTGGCTGAGTTTTTCAGGTCTGGCTTGCACAACAATACTGCATACATACCAGTTTTCATTTTCGCTAAATTGACTCATCTGTATTTGTTTCAAAATTAAGAATTTTTATTGCTTTTGTTGGGCAAACGCTTAAACAAGCACCACAACCATTACAGCTTTCTAAATCCAATATGGGTTTTGCTACGCCACCAAGTTGTAATCGAAAACGGATGGCATTCATCGGACAGCTATCTTGGCAACTTCGACATTCCACTCGATTTTCTGTGAGACATTGCGTTGTAATTTCAACTTTATGTGCCCAAGGCTCTTCTTCTAATGAACGAAAAATCGGTTGTTCACAGACTAAAACACATTTTTGGCAGAACGTGCATTCGCCCTTGTCAAATTGTATTTCAGGAAAACCGCCATCGCCTTTTACGATAATTTGGGTTTCACATACCAGTATGCAATCACCGCACCGCGTACATTTATCTGTAAAGTTGTTCTCGTTTATCGACCAAGGTGGACGGATAGCATTAATACCTTGAATTTTCGCGTTTTCAGAATGTAACGATTGTAAAAATTGCCCACGTAATAATTGTCTGCGAGAAGGATTTTCAATCGCCATATTTTTCTTTAAAGTTCGGTATTTTCAAGGGATGCATTATCTAGCTCTAATAAAAAAATAGTAACTACCTAAAAGGAGTAGTTTTTAAGAAATATACACTTTTGTTGAGATAGATCAATGATATTTTGAAGAAATGTTATTAGTGTAAATAAATTGTTAAAATATAAGTGAAAATGATTATTAAATAGGGCGGAAGAGCCGCCCTGAAGTGAGTTTAAAATATTATGCGTTTTGGGTTGGGTAATCCCACCAAATATCGAATAATTCACTGATTTCAATTTGTTGTAATTTATTTTCTTCTAACCATTTTTTCACTAATTGGCGATGGCTTTCATCACATTTACCGATTTTCTCTAAGCAAACTAAGCCTTCCCAATGTAAATAGCCGCTACCTTCATAAGCTAAGCCGTTTGGTTGAATCACTTCAGCAATAAAACGATCAACGGTTTCATCGATAGTTTCGATGCTGGTACCTTCAGCAAATTGCCAATTCACTAAAAAGCCTAATTCTTGGAATTCTGCTAAGTGAAGTTTTTTACGTTGACGTTGATTACGAGTTGTCATTTCAATGTTCTCCTATGTTAAGGTAATGGGTATCGTCATCATCTCGATGATTATTTTTTCTTAAAGTATAAATCCCACACACTGTGACCTAAGCGATGACCGCGCGCCTCAAATTTTGTGAGAGGGCGGAAATCAGGACGTGGAATATAATCTTGTTCGGCAGTATTGACTAAATTTTCATTGGCTGAAAGGACTTCGAGCATTTGTTCCGCATAGTTTTCCCAGTCCGTTGCCATATGAATAAAGCCATTTGGTTGTAATTTTTTGACAACTTGCTTGACAAAGTGCGGTTGAACAATGCGGCGTTTATGATGTTTTGCTTTATGCCACGGATCAGGGAAGAAAAGCTGCAAACCACCTAATTCGCCGTCTTTTACACAATCACGTAAAATTTCAGTAGCATCATGGCAAATCACGCGAAGGTTTTTCACGCCTTTTTCTACCGCATAAGCAATACAGGCACCCACACCAGGCGTGTGCACTTCAATACCGAGATAATTTTTATCAGGATTCGCTTCAGCCATATCCACTAGAGATTTCCCCATCCCGAAGCCAATTTCTAATATAACGGGATTCGTATTGCCATAAATAGCAGCAAAATCAAAAGGGGCGTTTTGATAATCTAATCCAAGATCAGCCCAGTGATCGTTCATCATGTTTTTTTGAAAATCACTTAAGCGACCTGTCCGCAACACAAAGCTACGAACTTTACGTTTATAACGACCATCTTCTGTAAACTCAGCCGTTTCAACGGTTTTACGTTTTTGATCAGCAAAGGTTTTTTGCGCTTCTGTCATGGTTTTTATTCGCTCAATTAAAATTGGCGGCGATTATACACTAAAAGGCAAGGTTGTGGGATTTTTCCACCTAATTCCCGTATAATAGCGAAAATTTTTAATTGTTTTTTGTTATGAATATTGTCCGAGTTGCATTAGCCGTACCGCTTCCCCGATTTTTTGATTATCTCTATTCGCCCGACTTGACGCCAATCGTTGGCGGGCGAGTGTTAGTGCCTTTTGGTTCGCAAAAACGAGTCGGGATCGTGGTGGATTTGCCCGCTTCTTCGGATGTAGCAAAAGAAAAGTTAAAACCGATTATTGATGTGCTTGATGCTGAATCACTTTTTAATTCCACAATTTGGGATTGGTTGGCTTGGTCGGCTAATTATTATCGTGCAGCCTTAGGCGATGTGTTGTTTCAAGCGTTGCCAGTCAAACTTCGTAATGGAGAAAGTGCGGTTAAAAATGACCGCACTTTTTGGCGTATTACGGACCTTGGAAAACAAGCGTTAGAATCAGGCGAATTAAAACGCGCCAAAAAACAAATTGAAGCCTTAAATTTATTGATAACGCAAGATCTAGAAAAAGGTAACAATGAGATCAGTTCCGCAATTTGGTCAGCCCTTAAAGGCAAAGATTATGTGGAAGAGATTATTGTGCCTACTGAACAAAAAAGTTGGCAGCAAGCTCTAGGGGATAATCCTTTAATTAATCTTGATAACCGATTGACCTTAAACAAGCAACAAGCCCTTGCATTTAGCCAGTTGCTTTTCCAAGAAGGCTTTAATGTGTGGTTGTTAGAGGGCGTGACCGGTTCGGGCAAAACTGAAATCTATCTGCAGTATATTGAAGAAGTCTTAAAGAAAGGCAAACAGGTTTTAGTGCTTGTTCCTGAAATTGGACTTACCCCTCAGACCGTGAGACGGTTCCAAGCTCGCTTTAATGTAGAAATTGATGTATTGCATTCCAACTTGAATGATACGCAGCGTTTAAATGTTTGGGAGCGAGCAAGAACAGGACAGAGTGCAATCGTGATTGGTACGAGATCGGCGCTTTTCACCCAGTTTTCAGATCTTGGCTTAATCATTTTAGATGAGGAACATGACGGCTCGTTTAAACAGCAAGATGGTTGGCGTTATCATGCGAGAGATTTAGGTATTGTTTTAGCGCAAAAACTCAATATTCCTATTTTGTTAGGTTCTGCCACACCAAGTTTGGAAAGTGTGAATAACGTACAAAATGGTAAATATCATCATTTGGTGCTATCAAAAAGGGCTGGAAATGCAACCGCACTTCGCCAGTTTGTGATTGATTTAAAACATCAACGAATTCAAAACGGCTTATCTGAACCGCTATTGCAACGTATGCAAGAACACTTAGAAAAAGGTAATCAAGTGTTGTTATTCCTTAATCGACGTGGATTTGCCCCTGTGTTGTTATGCCATGAATGTGGTTGGATTGATGAATGTCATCATTGCGAAAAGCCTTATACTTATCACCAACATCAGCGCGTTTTACGCTGCCATCATTGTGGTGCACAAAAAACAGTGCCGATGCAATGTGGCCATTGTGGTTCAACGCATTTAGTCACAACGGGTTTAGGTACAGAACAACTGGAGGAAACCCTAAAAGCACGTTTCCCACAATATAATATTGCTCGCATCGATCGTGACAGCACGGCACGAAAAGGCAAGCTTGAAGGTTATTTAGAGGATATTCAGCAAGGTAAAAGTCAGATTTTAATTGGCACACAAATGTTAGCTAAAGGGCACCATTTTCCGAATGTCACTTTGGTTGCTTTAGTGAATGTAGATAATGCCTTATTTTCTCTTGATTTCAGAGCCGAAGAACGTTTAGCGCAACTTTATGTACAAGTTGCAGGGCGCTCAGGCAGAGCTGAAAAACAGGGCGAAGTGGTTTTGCAGACACATTATCCGGATCATCCGTTATTAACCACCTTGCTTGAAAAGGGTTACCAAGCCTTTGCAGAAGAAACCTTGAAGTTACGTCATAATATGGGCTTGCCTCCGTTTAGTTTCCAAGCGTTGTTTAAAGCACAATGTCGTCATTCTGAAGAGGCGGAAAATGCATTGTCGCAATTGGCCTCTTTTTTCTATGAACAAAAAATAGAAGGCTTGCAAGTGTTGGGGCCGATTCCCGCACCGTTCAGCAAAAAAGCGGGGCAGTATCGCTGGCAGTTATTATTACAGCATACTTCTCGGAAACAATTACAGTCGGCATTGAGTCGATATTCACCAGAGCTGATAAAGTCTTCTCAAGTGCGGTTAATTTTAGATGTGGATCCATTGGATTTGAGTTAGCAAAAATTCCCTAGAAAAATGCACTGTTTTCCAGTAGAATTAAGCGTTTTTTTATACTCTAAGTTTAATTTATCGAATATTTTAGGATTTTATCGTGGCTCATCGAGATTTTGCCGGTCGAAGCGGCTCAAAAAATAATAAAAAGAAAGCAAAGAAAAGTTTTAATCGCAATACCTTAATTGTTCTTGCGTTGGTGGCGGTATTAGGTTTTGGGTTAGGGCTTTACTTCTTAAAAAGTAAAACACCAGCACCTGTAGTGACGACAAATGTTCAGCCGGAAAAACCGCAACCGAAAAGTGTGTTACCAAATCGTCCAGAAGAAGTATGGCACTATATTAAAGAATTAGAAACCCGTACGGTGCCGGTGGATAATAATCCTTCTTCCGTTGAAAAAAATATGCGTTTGACGGAAGAACAACGTCAAGTGCTTATCCAGATGGAAAAAGAGCAAAAAGCGGCAGAAGAAGCGAAAAAATTAGAAGCCCAGCGTAAAGAGCAAGAAGCGGCGAATGCAGAAAAAGCCGTAGCTCAAGCACAACAAGCTCAATCAGCACAGACAGCTCAAACTCAGCCAGCTCAGCAAACAGCAAAACCAGACGCGAAAAAGCCTGAGCCAGTTAAAAAGCCTGAACCGCCGAAAAAAGCGGAAGTAGTAAAAGCTGAACCAGTAAAAACAGAACCGGCTAAAACAGAGCAACCGAAAAAAGCAGAACCAAAACCCGCTGAACAACAAGTACAGGCTGGCGGCAAAAAATTCGGTTTACAATGTGGAGCATTTAAAAATCGTGCACAAGCAGAAAGCTTACAAGGTCGTCTAGCGATGGCTGGCGTAAATGCACAAATTGCGACAAGTGAAGAATGGAACCGCGTACGAGTGGGACCATTTGGTAGTCGAGATGCCGCAACAGCAGCACAAGATAAAGCAAAATCAGTGGCGAGTTGCGTAGTGATTGGAATGTAATTCAGAATTTAAAAGTGCGGTTAAAAATAACCGCACTTTTTTTATATTTTCACTTGCCAAAAAACGAAAAATCAATAAAATGAACGTTTATTCATTTTTGATATTCATCTTAAATGACCTTTCTCATATATAACCCTAAGAATTTAATTTTTTATTATGCGACAAGTAAAAGCCTCTAAAACGAAGCTTGATGTCAGTGAGCAGATCTTTGATGCAACAGATCGTCTTATGGCAAAAGAAGGATCACATCATCTTTCTATGCATAAGTTAGCTAAGGAAGCAGGCATCGCAGCAGGTACGATTTATCTTTATTTTAAGAGTAAAGACGAGTTATTGGCACAATTTGCTCGTCGAGTGTTCAATAAGTTTGTTGTGGCGATTGAAGAAGGTTTTGATGAAAATCAACCTTTTTTCGAACAATACAGAAAAATGTGGTGGAATATTTGGCATTTTCTTCAAGAAAATCTAACGATTCTGTTAAACATGAACCAATATCGATCTTTACCAGGGTTTATTGAAACCTGCAAAGAAATGGAGCATTCGTGTTGGGATCAGTTTTGTCTCAAGGGACAAGCCGCAAATGTGTTAGCTGATTTAGATCCTCACATGTTATTTTCGCTGAGTCTTAAAACGGCAATAGTTTTAGCCTCAGATATCAAGTTTCTCGGTACGGCAGTAACCGATGTGGTGTTAGAATCTGTCATTGAACGCTCTTGGCGTGCAATTCAGAAGTAGTAATTTTATTGTCTTAATGGAGTTTTCCAAATGAGTATAACTCAAACTAATAGACCAAAGCGTTCACACGTTTTCTTTTTGAAATTAGCGTTAGGCGTATTTGTGTTAATTTTTGCAGCAATGATTTTCCTTAATCAAATGAAGGCAAAAGGCATTGCTGATTTCTTAGCAAATAAACCAGAAACAGCCTCTCCTGTGACAGCAATGACAGTTAAGGCTTCAGAATGGACGCCAATCATTGAAACGACAGGTCTTGTTCGTCCGAATCAAGGGGCGATGTTAAGTGCTCAAAGTGCAGGAACGGTGTCTAAAGTGCTCGTGCAAAATGGACAGAGCGTGAAAAAAGGGGATTTGTTAGTTGAGTTAGATAGCTCAGTTGAGCGTGCAAGCTTACAAGCCGCACAAGCTCAGGTGGTGTCATTACGTCAAACTTATCAACGTTATGCAAACCTTGCGGGCAGCGGTGCCGTTTCTCGTCAAGAATTAGATAACGCAAAATCAGCTTATGAAGCACAAGCGGCAAATATTGAGTCATTAAAAGCAGCAATTGAACGTCGCCAAATCGTGGCACCATTTGATGGTAAAGCCGGTATCGTGAAAGTGAATGTTGGTCAGTACGTTTCAAACGGTACTGAAATTGTGCGTGTGGAAGATCGTTCTTCTATGAAAGTGGATTTTGCGATTGCACAAAACCTATTAGATAAATTGCATATTGGTCAAAAAGTAACGGCTACGGCAGATGCGCGTAAAGGTGAAACCTTTGCTGCAAAAATTACTGCTATTGAGCCGGCAATTAACTCTTCAACCGGTTTAGTGGATGTTCAAGCAACATTTGAGCCAGAAGATGGAGCAAAATTATTATCCGGTATGTTTACCCGTTTACATGTTGCTTTACCAACAGAACATAACCAAATCGTCGTGCCGCAAGTAGCGGTGAGCTACAACATGTATGGCGAATCGCTTTATATTTTGACCGCACTTTCCGATGAAGATATTGAGAAATTAGGCGGCGCAGAAAAAGCAGCAAATATGTACCGTGCAAAATCAATCACGGTATTTACGAAAGATCGTCAAGGTATTTATGCACAATTAAAAGGCGATGAAGTCAAAGTTGGCGATAAAATTGTGACCGGTGGTCAGCAAAACTTAAGTAATGGTGCATTAGTTTCTGTTGCAGATAAAGCGGGCGTGGGTACAGAACAACCTGCAAATAAAACGAATCTTTAATTAGGAAAAGCGAATGAGATTTACCGATATATTTATTCGTCGCCCTGTTTTGGCGGTTTCGATTAGCTTGTTAATCATTATTTTAGGTTTACAAGCGATCTCGAAATTGGCTGTGCGCGAATATCCGAAAATGACTACGACGGTGATTACGGTGACCACTGCATATCCAGGGGCGAATGCGAACTTAATTCAAGCGTTTGTTACTTCCAAAATTGAAGAGGCGGTAGCGCAAGCAGATAATGTGGACTATATGTCTTCAAGCTCTAGCCCAAGTACGTCAACTGTCACCGTAAAAATGAAATTAAATACGGATCCGAATGCGGCCTTGGCAGATGTTTTAGCTAAAGTTAACTCAGTTCGTTCTGAATTACCAAGTGGTATTGAAGATCCAACGATTTCTTCATCAACCGGTGGTTCGGGGATTATGTATATTAGTTTCCGTTCTAACAAACTTGATGCAAGCCAAGTGACTGACTATATTCAACGCGTAGTGAAACCACAATTCTTTACCGTAGAAGGTGTGGCGAGTGTACAGATCTTTGGTGCTTCGGAGTACGCACTTCGTGTTTGGTTAGACCCAGAAAAAATGGCGGCTCAAAACCTTTCGGCAACACAGGTGATGTCAGCATTATCGGCGAATAACGTTCAAACAGCAGCAGGTAATGATAATGGCTATTTTGTGACCTATAAAAACAAAGTAGAAACTACGACAAAATCGGTTGAAGAATTAAGCAACTTAATTGTGACATCAAACGGTGATAAGTTAGTACGTTTACGCGATATCGCTGATATTGAATTAAATAAATCAAGCGATAGCTCACGTGCGGTAGCGAATGGCGCAGATTCCGTTGTATTAGCGATTAATCCAACTTCGTCAGCAAACCCATTAACGGTAGCTGCGAAAGTGCGTCCGCTATATGACAGTATTAAAAATAATCTGCCGGATGCTATTGAATCTGACATCTTATATGACCGTACAATTGCGATTAATAACTCCATTAATGAAGTAATCAAAACGATTGTTGAGGCAACGCTGATCGTGTTGGTGGTGATTACCATGTTTATTGGTTCATTCCGTGCGATTTTAATCCCGGTTATCACCATTCCGATTTCATTAATCGGGGTAATTATGTTGCTTCAAACCTTAGATTTCTCCATTAACTTGATGACGTTGTTGGCACTGGTTTTGGCCATCGGTTTAGTGGTGGATGATGCGATTGTGGTATTGGAAAACGTGGACCGTCACATTAAGTTAGGTGAAACGCCATTCCGTGCGGCGATTATTGGTACGCGTGAAATCGCTGTTCCGGTTATTTCCATGACCATTGCCTTGATTGCAGTATATTCTCCAATGGCGTTAATGGGGGGGATTACGGGTACATTGTTTAAAGAGTTCGCCTTAACCCTTGCAGGAGCGGTATTTATTTCAGGTATCGTGGCATTAACACTTTCACCAATGATGACCAGCAAGTTACTGAAATCGAATGCGGAGCCAAGTAAATTAGAGCAACGAGTAGAGCATACACTAAGCAAAGTAAATGCAGCTTATGCGTATGTCCTTGATTTGGTGATGGTTAATCGTAAATGTATGTTGATGTTTGCAGCGATTATCTTTGCGACCTTACCGGTATTGTTTAAATCACTTTCAAGTGAATTAACCCCACCAGAAGATAAAGGGGCATTTTTGGCGATTGGTTCAGCACCGTCTAACGTAAACGTGGATTATGTGCAAAATGCGATGGCACCTTATCAAGAGATTTTAAAAAATACGCCAGAAGTGCAGTTTGCCATGACAATTTCAGGTGCGCCAAGTTCTAACCAATCTTTAAACGTCATTACGTTAAAAGACTGGAAAGAACGTTCAAAAAGCCAAACTGAGATCTTAAATGAATTAAATGCGAAAGCGAAATCAATTCCTGAGGTATCTGTACAAGGCTTCTCGTTCCCAGAAATTGATACAGGGGAGCAAGGACCTCCGATTGGTTTTGTGATCAGCACATCACAAGATTACGGCGATTTAGCAAATGTAGCCGGTAAATTCTTAGAGGATATGCAAAAATCCAGTAAGTTCGTTTATACCAATCTCGATCTTAAATTTGATACCGCTCAAATGCGCATTAAGATTGATCGTGAAAAAGCAGGGACTTACGGCATTACGATGCAACAAATCAGCCGTACTTTAGGTAGCTTCTTATCTGCCGCAACCATTGAGCGTGTGGATATTGACGGCCGTGCTTATAAAATTATTTCCCAAGTAAAACGTGACAATCGTTTATCACCGGAAAGTTTTAATAAGTATTATGTGACAGCAGCAGATGGTACCTCTGTACCGTTAAGCAGCTTAGTGACTGCTACATTGGAACCACAACCAAGTACATTGCCTCGTTTCAGCCAGTTAAACTCTGCGGTGATTAGTGCTGTACCGATGCCAGGTACTTCAATTGGTGATGCGATCCAATGGTTACAGGACAATGCGAAAAATACTTTACCACAGGGTTATAACTATGACTTTAAAAGTGAAGCGCGTCAGTTAGTACAAGAAGGTAATGCGCTTGCTGTAACGTTCTTACTTGCGGTAGTGATTATTTTCTTAGTCTTGGCAATTCAGTTTGAATCAATTCGCGATCCAATCGTGATTATGATTTCTGTGCCGTTAGCTGTAAGTGGTGCGTTATTAGCCTTAAATGCCTTTGGATTTGTAGGGATTGCTGGAACGACACTCAATATCTACTCACAAGTGGGTTTGATTACCCTGGTTGGTCTTATTACGAAACACGGTATTTTGATGTGTGAAGTAGCGAAAGAAGAGCAGTTAAACCACGGTAAAACGCGTATTGAAGCGATCACTGAAGCGGCTAAAGTACGTTTACGTCCAATTTTGATGACTACCGCTGCGATGATTGCAGGTCTTGTACCGTTGCTTTATGCAACAGGTGCGGGTGCGGTATCTCGTTTCAGTATTGGTATCGTTATTGTGGCAGGCTTGGCTATCGGTACATTGTTTACCTTGTTCGTGTTGCCAGTGATTTATTCTTACATTGCAAGCGAACACAAACCGTTACCAGTGTTTGATGAAAATGTAAAACCAATTGAAGGTCACATTAACGAACAACATTAATTGAAAATACGATAAAAACAAACCGCACTTTGATTTTTCAAGTGCGGTTTTCTTTTAGATATTAAAAAAGCGAACATAATGTTCGCTTTTTATTTATGAAAGTGCGGTCAAATTTTTAACCATTTTTATTTAGCCATTTTTATTTTTAGTGGCTTTGTAAAGTTCCATCGCTTCTGGTAATAAGCGTTGTAAGTTTTCTTGGCGGGATTCATCACTCGGGTGAGTAGAAGCTAACACATCAAGTGCACCTTTAGAACCACCAGAGGCTTTTGCCATTTTTTGCCATAAACCTGGGGCAACTTCAGGATTGTAACCTGAGCGAGCCATTAGCATTAATCCAACTTCATCCGCTTCAGTTTCTGCGCTACGAGAGTAAGGTTTATCTAAAGCAAAGTCTTTGGTTAAACCTACTGCTAATTCACTTGCACTTGAACCGATAACAGTAGAAAGGGCGGCATGACCTAAACTTGCTGCAATATTAGTAGCCATACCAAAATTCACTTTCGCTTTACCGTGTTCTTTTAAAGCGTGTGCCATTTCGTGACCCATTACAACAGCAATTTCATTATCGTTTAACTGTAAGGTATCCACTAAACCTGTGTAGAATGCCATTTTACCGCCTGGCATTGCCCAAGCATTCAGTTCTTTTGATTTAATGACATTGATTTGCCAGTTAAATTGTTGTCCAGTTTCATTCGCTTGGTCTGCATAAGGCACCATTTTATTAAACACTGCATGAACACGTTTTGCAGTTTTTGATGAAGTATCAATTACACCATGTGCACGCATATTACCCATTTCTTGGGTATAGCTACTTGCAGCTTGTTGATTGATAGAGGCAGAGTCAGCACACGAAGTTAATACAACACCCGCTAACGCAGCAAAAGCAAAGCTTTTAAGTTGTTTTTTCATAATTAAGTCCTTTTCGGTCAAAATATCGATATTATATAAATTTCTTTATTGTTGTCGATATAAAAAGATTGCCTTTTGATTTTGTACTATTATAATAGTGCAGAATTATATTCTAGGACTTTACTATGACAATAAAAAAATCTCCTTCTTTATTAGGCGGCGCCATGATTATTGCAGGTACCGCAATTGGTGCAGGTATGCTTGCAAACCCAACCTCAACGGCTGGCGTATGGTTTATTGGCTCTATTCTTGCTTTGGTTTACACTTGGTTTTGTATGACCACATCAGGTTTGATGATCTTAGAAGCCAACTTACATTATCCTACCGGCTCAAGCTTTGACACCATCGTGAAAGATTTGTTAGGAAAAGGTTGGAATATTATCAACGGTCTTTCTGTGGCTTTCGTGTTGTATATTTTAACTTATGCTTATATCACCTCTGGTGGCGGTATTACACAAAACTTGCTCAATCAAGCCTTTGGTTCTGCTGAAAGTGCGGTCGATATTGGACGTACTTCTGGATCCTTAATTTTCTGCTTTATTCTTGCGGCTTTCGTATGGCTTTCCACTAAAGCCGTGGATCGTTTCACCACTGTATTGATTGTTGGGATGGTAGTCGCTTTCTTCCTTTCTACCGCAGGTTTATTGAGCTCTGTAAAAACAGAAGTATTATTCAATAGTATTGCAGAAGGCGAGCAAACCTATTTACCTTATTTATTGACTGCACTTCCTGTTTGCTTAGTGTCTTTCGGTTTCCACGGAAATGTGCCAAGCCTCGTAAAATATTACGATCGTGATGGTAGTCGTGTAATGAAATCGATCTTTATTGGTACAGGCTTAGCCTTAGTGATTTACATCTTATGGCAGCTTGCGGTGCAAGGTAATTTACCTCGTACAGAATTTGCACCCGTAATTGAAAAAGGCGGCGATGTATCGGCATTATTAGAAGCATTACACAAATATATTGAAGTGGAATACATTGCGGTTGTATTGAATTTCTTTGCTTATATGGCTATTGCAACCTCATTCTTAGGGGTAACGTTAGGTTTATTTGATTATATTGCCGATTTATTTAAATTTGATGACAGCGTATTAGGCAGAACAAAAACCACATTGGTAACATTCTTACCTCCACTATTGTTAAGTTTACAATTCCCTTATGGTTTCGTGATTGCGATTGGTTATGCTGGATTAGCTGCAACAATTTGGGCTGCAATCGTGCCAGCACTGCTTGCTAAAGCCAGTCGCCAAAAATTCCCAAATGCGACTTATAAAGTGTATGGCGGTAATTTTATGATTGGCTTTGTGATCTTATTCGGTGTGTTAAATATTGTGGCACAAGTAGGCGCAAACTTAGGATGGTTTGCAAGTTTCGCAGGATAAGTTTTCACGTTAATATTGTAGGGGCGTATCGAATACGCCCTTTTTAATTTTACAATAGGAAACGAGATGAGTAACCAAACGAGCGTTTATGATAAAGAAAACTTCTTTGCGCTTTATCAAAAACTTCGATCTAACCCAATCAGTCTCAATGAAATAGTGGAAAAGCCGACTATGCTTTCCCTGTTACCTGATTTACAAGGAAAAAAATTGCTCGATCTAGGTTGTGGAACTGGCGGACATTTGCAACTCTATTTAGAACGCAATGCGGAGAGCGTAGTAGGAACAGATCTTTCAGCTAAAATGCTAGAACAAGCTGAACAAGATCTGCAAAAGTGCGGTCAATTTTCTGGATGTTTTTCGTTATATCAGTTACCAATGGAAAAATTAACGGAATTGCCAGAAAGTGATTTTGATGTCATTACCAGCTCTTTTGCTTTTCATTATATTGAAGATTTTCCTGCTTTATTAGCTTCTATTGTCAACAAACTTAAGCCTAACGGCATATTAGTTTTTTCCCAAGAGCATCCGATTACGACTTGCCATAAAGAAGGGGAACGCTGGGAAAAAAATGAGCAAAAACAGCAAGTCGCTTATCGTTTAAATCATTATCGTGATGAAGGATTGAGAGAGCGAAATTGGTTTCGACAACCTTTCAAAACTTATCACCGCACGACAGCAACGATTATTAATGATTTAATTGCCACAGGTTTTAAAATTGAACAAATGGCTGAACCAATGTTAGCCGAGCAGCCACAATGGCATGATGAATTTAAAGATTTGCGGCATCGTCCCCCTTTATTGTTTATTAAAGCAAGAAAAGTGATGAATTTAACAAAATAAACTGGTTTTTGAACGCACTTTATGGTATAAATCGCACCGCTGTTTTTGGGTTTCAAAAGCAGCGTTTTTAATTATTAACAACACACACATATCATTAAGGCTTAATCGGGGTGCCAAACGGTCGATTAGCTGATATGTGGAGGCTCAACCCCAACAAAAGGAAAATATTATGGCACAAGTTTCAATGCGCGACATGATCAACGCGGGCGTACACTTCGGACACCAGACTCGTTACTGGAACCCACAAATGAAACCTTTCATTTTTGGTGCTCGTAACGGTGTTCATATCATCAACTTAGAAAAAACTTTACCTTTATTCAACGAAGCTTTAGCGGAATTAACCCGTATTGCTAGCAACAACGGTAAAGTATTATTTGTTGGTACTAAACGCGCGGCTCAAGAAGCAGTACAAGCTGCAGCATTAGACTGTCAACAATATTACGTAAACCACCGTTGGTTAGGTGGTATGTTGACTAACTGGAAAACCGTTCGTCAATCAATTAAACGTTTAAAAGATTTAGAAACTCAATCTCAAGACGGTACTTTTGACAAATTAACCAAAAAAGAAGCGTTAATGCGTACCCGTGAGATGGAAAAACTTGAATTAAGCCTTGGCGGTATCAAAGATATGGGCGGCTTACCAGATGCGTTATTCGTTATCGGTGCAGACCACGAACATATCGCTGTTAAAGAAGCAAACAACCTAGGTATTCCTGTATTTGCTATCGTTGATACTAACTCAACTCCAGCTGGCGTAGATTTCGTTATCCCAGGTAACGATGATGCGACTCGTGCTATCCAACTTTACGTTTCTGCAGCTGCAGCAGCGGTTAAAGAAGGTCGTGGTAACGAAGCTCAAGTTGCTGAAGAATTAGTAGCTGACGCAGAATAATTTAAGTTTTGCAATAAGGCGAAGCCCTTAATAATCAAACGATTAATTGGCATAGGGGCTAAAATTTAGCCCCTATATTTTTATCTAAAAGTGCGGTCAAAATAAATCGTACTTTCGACAGAGGATTTTTAAAATGGCTGAAATCACAGCATCATTAGTAAAAGAACTTCGTGAACGTACCGGTGCCGGTATGATGGAATGTAAAAAAGCATTAGTTGAAGCAAACGGTGATATCGAGTTAGCAATCGACAACATGCGTAAATCTGGTCAAGCTAAAGCAGCTAAAAAAGCAGGCCGTGTTGCAGCTGAAGGTGTTATCCTTGCTCGTGTAGAAAATGGTTTCGGTGTATTAGTTGAAATGAACTGTGAAACTGACTTCGTAGCAAAAGATGCAGGTTTCTTAGGTTTAGCAAACGAAGTAGCTGATTTCGCAGCAGCACACAAAGGTACCACTATCGAAGCATTACAAGCACAATTTGAAGAAAAACGTGCTGCATTAGTGGCTAAAATCGGTGAGAACATGAACATCCGTCGTGTTGCTTACTTAGAAGGTCAAGTTATTGCTCAATACTTACACGGTGCAAAAATCGGTGTATTAGTGGCAGGTGAAGGTTCAGAAGATGAACTTAAAAAAGTGGCAATGCACGTAGCGGCATCTAAACCAGAATTCGTGAACCCAGAAGATGTATCTGCAGATGTTGTTGAACACGAGCGTCAAATTCAAATTGATATCGCAGTTAACTCAGGTAAACCAAAAGAAATCGCAGAGAAAATGGTTGAAGGCCGTATGAAGAAATTCACTGGTGAAGTTTCATTAACAGGTCAACCATTCGTAATGGATCCTTCAGTATCTGTAGGTGACTTCTTAAAATCAGTAAACACTTCAGTGTCTAACTTCATCCGTTTAGAAGTGGGTGAAGGTATTGAGAAAAAAGAAGAAGATTTCGCAGCTGAAGTTGCAAAAATCACTGGCGGTAACGCTTAATTTTCTCTATTGAGATATAAAAAAAGCCGATATTGAATATCGGCTTTTTTGTTGTCTGAAATTTGAGATTTTCTATTTCTTTGGACGAATATCGATGGCAGGGTCTGCATCTTTACGATATTTTTCTTCAATCAGTTTTTTCAGTCCATAGTCATCTTTGTCAGCTTGTTCAGAGAATAAATCTTCTTCTAATGTCAGCTTCGGATTTTTAATTCCAATCCAATTAGCAATACCTTCTAAGAAATTCAGACCAGATTTAAAGGCTTTGTATTCTTTACGTGCCGTATCATCAGATGAAATCTTAAAGAGCGGAATATTATGATGTAATTGGCTGTGACAGTTTTGGTTAAACAAGGTTACACCGTGTTTATCATCTTCTTGATGACATAAACCATGATCTGAAAAATAAATCATCGAGAAAGTGCGGTGTGTTTTTTGCTCGTTTTCTTTGAGCGTTTCATACACTTTCTTAATAAAATCATCGGTTTTCTTAATGGATGTAATATAGCAATTTAAGTATTCGTTCTTTTTCTCAATGTCATTGTCATTGAAAATTTTCGGGTAATCTTCAACGCGATCGCAAGCAAGCGGATGTGAACCATAAATGTGTAATACAATAAAGCGTTTACCTTGCGTTGGATCTTCTAAAACTTGAGCAAATTTAGGGATTAAATCAAAATCGCTGTAGTTTGTCGAATTAAAGCTTCCACCTTTTTTCAAGAAAACGGTTTCATCAGATTTTGAGGCAAGTGAGGCGACCGGCGTGTCGTATTCACCTAAGAAACCTTGATTAGAAAGCCAGTAGGTTTTCAGACCTGCAGACTTAATGAGATCCACTAAGCTTAAATCATAGTTTGGCTCCCACTTTTCTTTGTCTGGTAAAGTTAGCATCAAGCGTAATGAGGCGACAGTGTTGGTTCCAGCGGATGTCATGCCATCAATCAGTGTACCATTTGCAGATGACATAAATGGTGTGTCATTGACGGGGTATCCATACGCATGCAAGTAATCTTTTCGCGCACTTTCACCCAAAATAATCACATAATCTTGGTATTGAGAATTTTCTAATGTGGATTGTCCCCAGCTGCTTTCCTGTGACATTTTTTTCAATTTTTGCCATTCATTAACAATTTCTACACTCGAATCTATCGTTTCTTTTAATGGCGCAGCAATCGGTAAGTTGTAGCCAATCAACAGGGTAGCGAGGGCAATGAATGTTTTATTGCGATAAAATTTCACCCCAAATTTGACCGCACTTTTGTAATGTAAAAAGACTAAAACTGGAATAGCTAATGCCGCTAAATAGCTGCTCATAGGGATTTGCATGAGAAACTCTTTGGTCTCTAACATATCTGTCGCGAGAACCGATGCAATATATTGGTAGCTTGGCGCACCAAAATTTAAGCCTGTCGGCGTATAAATTGCGTGTAAGCAAACTAAGGGTAATAAAATAAAATAGAAAGATTTTCGGCTGCTACTTAATAGAATAATGAAAATAGCCGCGAGTAAAATCAGACTAATAGATGGCTCTAGAAACATTCCTGAGCCGCGTAAAATTAAATAACCGGCAACAATGGCGCAAGCCAAAGAAAAAAGTGCGGTTAAAATTTGTGAGGTTTTTGAAATCTTCATAAAGTTTACCTATAAAATCAAAACAGCGATATTTTATCGCACTTTTCTGACCAATTTCCATTTTTAACTTTTTCGCTCTTTTGCTAGAATAAGCCAAATTTTGTAACCGACAAAGGAAAAGACAAATGAGCCAACCAATTTACAAACGTATTTTATTGAAATTAAGTGGTGAAGCATTACAAGGGGATGAGGGGTTCGGTATCGATCCTTCGATTCTTGATCGTATGGCGTTAGAGATTAAAGAATTAATTGAAATGGGCGTGGAAGTTGGTGTTGTGCTCGGTGGTGGTAACTTATTCCGTGGCGCAAAATTAGCTAAAGCTGGCATGAATCGTGTAGTGGGCGACCATATGGGGATGCTTGCAACGGTGATGAATGGCTTGGCAATGCGTGATGCACTTCATCGTGCAGATGTGAATGCGAAATTAATGTCTGCTTTCCAATTAAATGGGATTTGCGATACCTATAACTGGTCTGAAGCGATCAAAATGTTACGTGAAAAACGTGTGGTCATTTTCTCAGCCGGTACAGGTAGTCCATTCTTTACAACAGATTCTGCAGCATGCTTACGTGGTATCGAAATTGAAGCTGATATCGTGTTAAAAGCGACCAAAGTTGATGGTGTGTATGATTGCGACCCGGCAAAAAATCCTAATGCGAAGCTATACCATAAATTATCTTATGCAGAAGTAATTGATAAAGAATTACAAGTAATGGATTTAGCTGCCTTCACACTTGCGCGTGACCACGGTATGCCAATTCGTGTATTTAATATGTGTAAACCTGGTGCGTTACGCAAAGTCGTACTCGGTACAGAAGAAGGCACAACGATTAGTTAATTTTTTAAAGAATAAAATGGCGAGAGACTATCTCGCCTTTTTTATGAATAAATTTATTCAAAACTCCCTAAAAATCCAGTAAAATCACTGTGTTTTATCTTTATTTATTAAAAAGGACAGATGAATGATTAATGAAATCAAACAAGATGCTGAAGCTCGCATGGAAAAAAGCCTCGAAGCGTTGCGTGGGCATATTGCAAAAATCCGTACAGGCCGTGCACAACCAAGCTTATTAGACGCAATCCAAGTGGAATACTATGGTGCAGCGACACCACTTCGTCAATTAGCTAACGTGGTTGCAGAAGATGCACGTACTTTAGCGGTAACAGTATTTGACCGTTCTTTAATCAGTGCAGTAGAAAAAGCAATTTTAACGTCTGATTTAGGTTTAAACCCATCTTCAGCAGGTACAACAATTCGCGTACCTCTTCCTCCATTAACTGAAGAACGCCGTCGTGATTTAATCAAAATCGTAAAAAGCGAAGGTGAGCAAGGTAAAGTTGCGATTCGTAACGTACGTCGTGATGCAAATGATAAAATCAAAGCATTATTAAAAGACAAAGAAATCAGCGAAAATGATCAACACAAAGCAGAAGAAATCATTCAAAAAGTGACTGATAGCTATATCAAAAAAGTGGATGAGATCTTAGCAGATAAAGAAAAAGAATTAATGGATTTCTAATTGTCGAACCATGTTTTGGGGCAGACCAAGTGTCTGCCCTTGTTCTATTCTGATAAAAAATAAAAGCACAAAGTGCGGTCGAAATTTTATGCAAAAACAAAATCTTGTTATTTTAGGTTCAACTGGTTCTATTGGCCATAGTACCCTTTCTGTTATCGAACATAATCCCGACAAATACCATACCTTTGCGTTAGTAGGAGGCAAAAATGTTGAGACAATGTTTGAACAATGCGTGAAATTTCAACCGAACTTTGCTGCATTAGATGATGAAAATGCAGCAAAGGTATTGCGAGAAAAATTATCCTCACACCACATTAAAACGGAAGTCTTAGATGGACAAAAAGCCATTTGCGAGTTGGCAGCACATCCAGATGCTGATCAAGTTATGGCAGCCATTGTTGGGGCAGCAGGATTACTACCGACTCTTTCGGCAGTAAAAGTGAGTAAGAAAGTTTTGCTTGCGAATAAAGAATCCTTGGTGACGTGTGGCCAGATCTTTATTGATGCAGTGAAACAGTCAAAAGCAAAATTATTGCCAGTCGATAGCGAACATAACGCGATTTTTCAATCCTTACCGCCTGAAGCACAAGAAAAGGTCGGATTTTGTCCTTTGAAAGAATTGGGTGTCAGTAAAATTGTCTTAACAGGTTCTGGTGGGCCTTTCCGTTATACGCTATTAAACGAGTTTGAGCATATTACGCCAGAACAAGCTGTTGCTCATCCAAACTGGTCAATGGGCAAAAAAATCTCTGTAGATTCTGCCACAATGATGAATAAAGGTTTAGAGTACATTGAGGCACGTTGGCTATTTAATGCATCAGCAGATGAAATGGAAGTGATTATTCATCCTCAATCTATTATTCATTCGATGGTGCGTTACGTAGATGGCTCGGTCATTGCTCAAATGGGCAATCCGGATATGCGTACGCCAATTGCGGAAACGATGGCTTATCCAAATCGTACAGTCAGTGGTGTGGAACCATTAGATTTCTTTAAAATCAAAGAATTGACGTTTATTGAACCTGATTTTAATCGTTATCCAAATTTAAAATTAGCGATTGATGCTTTTGCAGAAGGACAATATGCGACAACCGCAATGAATGCGGCAAATGAAATTGCAGTACAAGCTTTTTTAGATGGCTATATTAAATTTACGGATATTGCAAAAATTAATCAAGCATCGGTTGAACAAATGCCATCTTCAACCATTTCAAGCATTGATGATGTATTAGCCGTAGATAAACAAGCTCGTGAATTAGCCGATTCTCTGATTAAAAAGTTGATGTAGAATACGCAAAAGTGCGGTCATAAAATCCGAATATTTTAGAATGAAAGAACTTGATAACAATAATATTCCCGAACATGTTGCCATTATTATGGATGGCAATGGACGTTGGGCGAAACAACAAAATAAGTTGCGTATTTTTGGTCATACAAATGGTGTGGCGGCCGTGCGTCGTGCCGTGAGTTATGCACGACAAACTGGCGTTAAATTTTTGACGTTATATGCGTTTAGCAGTGAAAACTGGAATCGCCCCGAGCAAGAAGTGAGTGCATTGATGACGCTCTTTATGCAAGCACTTGATCGAGAAGTTAAAAAATTACACGAAAATAATATTCGTTTAAAGATCATCGGTGATATTTCTCGTTTTAGTGAGAAATTGCAAGAGAAGATCTCAAAAGCAGAAAATTTAACGGAAAATAATACCGCACTGACTTTAAATATTGCGGCGAATTACGGTGGTTGTTGGGATATTGTTCAAGCGACCCAACAATTAGCTGAAAAAGTAAAAAATAATGAGATTTTGGTGAGTGATATTAATGAATCACTTTTCCAGCAACATTTAGTGACACAAGATGAACCGTCAGTCGATTTACTAATTCGCACCAGCGGTGAACAACGCATTAGTAATTTCTTACTTTGGCAAATTGCATATGCGGAATTGTGCTTTTTAGATGTCCTTTGGCCGGATTTTAGTGAAAAAGATTTTAATCAGGCAATTGCCTGCTATCAACAACGTCATCGCCGTTTTGGCGGGACAGAATAAGCGGAGAACTTATGCTTAAAGAACGTGTATTATCAGCCATTGTATTGATTGCTTTGGTATTATGTGCCTTGTTCTTATTTACCCCATTTTATTTTGCCCTAGCCTTAGGCTTTGTGGCGACACTTGGTATTTGGGAGTGGGCTCAATTTGCTCGTTTTAAAAATCCTTTGGCGCGCCTTTGTATTGCGGCGTTTTTAGGCGCATTTATTTTCCTTTGGCTTTACAACGAAGGTAATTATTTAGATGCGGGGAGAGTGTTTGAAAACTACTTACCGTTATTATTGCTAAACTCTGTCGGTTGGTGGGCACTTGCATTAGTGTTAGTGGTGACTTATCCAAGCTCAGCAAAGTTTTGGGGTAAAAATATTCCTTTACAACTTTTGTTTGCTTTTTCTACGTTGATTCCTTTTGTGGCTGCCGTCTTACGTTTACGTTTAGATAATTATACCGCTGATCCACATCATGGGTTATTCTTATTGCTCTATGTATTTGTATTAGTATGGGCTGCTGACTCAGGTGCTTATTTTGCAGGACGCGCTTTTGGTAAGCACAAACTTGCACCAAAAGTATCACCGGGAAAAACATGGCAAGGCGTATTTGGTGGCATGATCACCGCAGCGGTATTGGCATTTGTGTTTATCCATTTCTCAGGTGAAACCTTATTAGGTAGCCGTGCAATGAGCGGTTTTGTTGTACTTTCTGTAGCAACTGTGGCTATTTCTGTATTGGGTGACTTAGCTGAAAGTATGTTTAAACGTGAATCAGGCATTAAAGACAGTAGTCAATTAATTCCAGGACATGGCGGTATTTTAGATCGTATTGATAGCTTAACGGCAGCGGTACCATTCTTCACATACTTCTATTTCTTTGTGTTATAGGGATAGAATATGTCGTTTTTGTGGTCGCTTGGCTCATTTATTGTTGCAATTGCCGTACTGGTTGCCGTACACGAATACGGTCACTTTTGGGCAGCAAGAAAGTGCGGTATTAAAGTTCATCGTTTTTCGATTGGCTTTGGTAAAGTGATTTGGCGACGTACAGATAAATTAGGCACAGAATTTGCTATTTCAGCTATTCCGCTTGGCGGTTATGTCAAAATGCTTGATGGGCGAAATGAAGAGGTTCCCGCAGAATTAAAATCTCAGGCGTTTGAAAGTAAATCTGTTGCTCAACGTGCTTTTGTTATTGCTGCAGGTCCCCTTGCCAATTTTATTTTTGCGATTTTGGCATATTGGGTAATTTATTCTGTTGGGATTCCAAGTGTTAAACCGGTTATTGAAAACGTCACACCAAATTCTCCCGCTGCGATAGCTCAAATTGAACCGAATACCCAGATTTTGGCAATTGATGGGAAGAATGCACCAGATTGGGAAACCATTAATTTGTTGCTCACTGATAAGTTAGGTTCTGATTCTGTTGAACTTACATTAACGCGTTTTGGTGAGGACCAACCTTATCAACGAACCATTAATCTACAAAATTGGACATTTGAGCCAGATAAAGAAACAGCATTTGAAACATTAGGGATCAATTCCGTTTCAAGTAAAGTGGAGATGACACTATCAAAAGTGGTGGAGAACTCACCGGCTGAAAAAGCAGGCTTGTTGGTTGGCGATAAAATTTTAGCAGAAAATTCGACCGCACTTGATTGGAAAGCTTTTGTCGCACTGGTACAACAAGGTCAGCCTTTTACAATCAAGATCGAACGTAATCAAGAAATTTTTGACAAAACCTTGCAACCTGAGAAGAATCGAGATGGTAAATGGTTTGTTGGGTTAAGTCCGACGTTCTTAAAAGTTGGCGAACAGTATCGAACTGAATTAAAATATGGTATTCTTGATGCCCTACAAAAAGGTGTGGAAAAAACAGGCCAAATTTCTTGGTTTATTGTCAAGGCAATCGGGAAATTGTTTAGTGGCGAGCTTTCATTTTCCAGTCTGGCAGGGCCAATTTCAATTGCCCAAGGTGCAGGCGCATCTTCTAACGCTGGCGTGATTTATTTCTTAAGTTTTCTCGCGTTAATCAGTGTTAATTTAGGCATAATGAATTTATTTCCGTTGCCAGTTTTAGATGGTGGACATCTCGTATTTTTGGCGGCGGAAGCTATCAAAGGAAAACCTGTTTCAGAACGGGTACAAAATTTAAGTTATCGTATAGGGCTCACAATTTTGTTAATTCAAACAATTTTTGTGCTTTTTAATGATTTCTTACGTTTATAACTATTGTTTTTTATAGGATAAAGTCGATGAAAAAACTTCTAATCGCAAGTTTGTTATTCGGTACTACAACGAGTGTATTTGCGGCACCATTTGTAGCAAAAGACATTCGTGTTGACGGTGTTCAAGGAGACTTAGAACAGCAAATTCTGGCAAGCCTTCCTGTTCGTAGTGGTCAGCGTGTAACGGATAAAGATGTAGCCAATATTGTACGTTCATTATTCGTAAGTGGACAGTTTGATGATGTTAAAGCTTTCCAAGATGGCGACGCATTAGTTGTGAGCGTTATTGCGAAACCAATCATTTCTGAAGTGAATATTAAAGGTAACTCAGTTATTCCAACAGAAGCATTAAAACAAAACCTTGATGCAAATGGTTTCAAAAGTGGTGATGTCTTAAATCGTGCGAAATTAGAAGAGTTTGCGAAAACCTTAAGAGAACATTATAAGAGTATAGGTCGTTATAATGCGAAAGTTGATCCAATCGTGACAACTTTACCAAATAACCGCGCAGAAATTACACTTCAAATTGATGAAGATGATACGGCAAAACTTCGCTCAGTGACTTTTAATGGAAATGAAGCGATTTCTAGCAGCAAGTTACAGGAGCAAATGGAACTCCAACCAGATGCTTGGTGGAAACTTTGGGGTAATAAGTTTGATGGAACGCAGTTTGACAAAGATATTCAAGCTATCCAAGATTACTATCATAATAATGGTTATGCAAAAGCAAGAGTGACAAAAACAGATGTTCAGTTAAATGAAGAACATACTAAAGCAGATGTTACTATTGATGTAAATGAAGGTGAAAAATACAATTTAAGTTCTGCTCGTATTGTCGGTAACTTAGGTGGTATGACTGATGAATTACAACCATTATTAGGTGAACTTCACTTAAATGATACGTTTAGTCGTGCGGATGTACAAAATGTGGAGAGCTTAATTAAAGATAAATTAGGTGAACGTGGTTATGGTAGTGCAACAGTTAATACTGTACCCACTTTTGATGATGCGAATAAAACATTAGCATTAACCTTTGTAGTTGATGCTGGGCGTCGTTTATCTGTACGTCAAGTTCGCTTTGAAGGTAATACGGTTTCTGCAGATAGCACATTGCGTCAAGAGATGCGTCAGCAAGAAGGCACTTGGTATAACTCACAATTAGTTGAGTTAGGTAAAGTTCGTTTAGATAGAACGGGTTTCTTTGAAAGTGTGGAAAACCGTATTGAGCCAATTAAAGGCTCTCATGACGAAGTGGATGTAGTATATAAAGTAAAAGAACGTAATACAGGTAGTATCAACTTTGGTATCGGTTATGGAACTGAGAGCGGTATAAGTTATCAAGCAAGTGTAAAACAAGATAATTTCTTGGGTACAGGCGCGGCAGTAAGTTTGGCTGGTACACGTAATGACTATGGTACAAGTGTAAATCTAGGTTATACAGAACCATACTTTACTAAAGATGGGGTAAGTTTAGGTGGAAACGTATTCTATGAGACTTACGATAATTCAAAAAGTGATACAGCCTCAAATTATAAACGTACCACTTATGGTGGCAATATTACATTAGGCTTTCCTGTAAATGAAAATAACTCATATTATATAGGTGTAGGCTATACTTATAACAAAATCAGTAATTTTGCCTATGAATATAATCGTACTTTGTATATGAAATCAATGGATTTGCTTGGTAATTCTGTTAAAACTAATGACTTTGATTTCTCATTTGGTTGGAATTATAACAGCTTAAATCGTGGATATTTCCCAACTAAAGGTGTAAAAGCAAGTTTAGGTGGACGTGTAACAATTCCTGGTTCCGATAATAAATATTATAAGTTAAGTGCTGAGCTTCAGGGATTCTATCCATTAGATAGAGATCATCGTTGGGTATTATCTGGTAAAGCTACTGCCGCTTATGCGAATGGTTTAAGCGGTAAAAGAGTGCCGTTTTATCAGCTCTATACTGCGGGTGGTATTGGTTCATTGCGTGGTATTGCATATGGGGCAGTAGGGCCTAATGCAATATATTGGCAAAAAGATCGTAATGGTAAAGAAGGTTGGATACCAAACACTGATGTGATTGGTGGTAATGCAATGGCTACCGCAAGCGTAGAATTAATTGTTCCAACTCCTTTTGTATCAGATAAAAGTCAGAATAATGTAAGAACTTCACTGTTTGTTGATGCTGCAAGTGTTTGGAACACAAAATGGAAATCGGATAAGGAAGGGTTACCGTCTAGTGTTTTAGTTAACTTACCTGATTATAGTAAAGCTAGCCGCATTCGAGCTTCAGCGGGTATTGGTTTCCAATGGCAATCTCCGATAGGACCGTTAGTTTTCTCTTATGCTAAACCAATCAAAAAATATGAAAATGATGATGTAGAACAATTTCAATTTAGTATCGGTGGGTCTTTCTAATAAGTTGAACTTTTACATCTAATCTAAGTCAAAATCTTCGTTCTGTGTCAGTATGTTAGCTGACACAGAAAAATTTACTAAACTAATTTAAGGAAATTTAAATATGAAAAATGTAGTAAAAATGACCGCACTTTCTTTAGGTCTTGCTCTTGCATCAGGTTTAGCCGCTGCGGATGAAAATATCGCATTTATTAATGCGGGTTATTTATTCCAGAATCATCCAGATCGCCAAGCTGTAGCAAACAAATTAGATGCAGAATTTAAACCAATGGCAGATAAACTTGCTGCAAGTAAGAAAGAAATTGATGCTAAAATTGTGGCATCTCGTAAAAAAGTGGAAGAGAAAATAGCAGCTCTGCAAAAGGATGCGCCACGTTTACGTCAAGCTGAAATCCAAAAACGCCAAGAGGAAATCACTAAATTTGGTTCTGATGAAGAAGCGGCATTAAATAAATTAATGGAAGAACAAGACAAAAAAGTTGCTGAGTTTCAAGAGCTAAATGAAAAACGCCAAACAGAAGAGCGTGGTAAATTGTTAGAAAGTATCCAAGTGGCAACTAATAACTTGGCAAAAGCAAAAGGTTATACTTATGTTTTAGATGCAAATTCTGTAGTATTTGCGGTAGATGGTAAAGATATTACTGAAGAGGTATTAAAATCTATTCCAGCAACTGAAAAAGCAGCTCCAGCAAAAACTGAAGAGAAAAAATAATAGGTTCTCATAATGCAAAAATCCTATTCTTTACAGGAATTAGCAAAAAAAGTCGGCGGTACCCTTCGCGGTAACGCCGACGTTGTTGTTAATAATATCGCCGCACTGTCAAAAGCAGAACCTAACCAGCTTACGTTTATTTCTAATGCAAAATTTCGTCCTTTATTAGCTGAATCTAAAGCAGGTATTCTTGTCGTGTCAGAAGCGGATGTGGAATTTTGCTCACCTGAAAGTAATTTACTTATCGTTAAAGATCCTTATGTTGCTTATGCAGTATTAGCTCAATATATGGATACTACCCCGAAAGCCGCTCAAAATATCCACCCAAGTGCAGTTATTTCTGAAAAAGCTTCAATTGGTGTAAATGTATCAATTGGTGCAAATGCTGTTATTGAAGAAGGCGTTGTATTAGGCGATAACGTGATTATTGGCGCAGGTTGTTTTGTAGGTAAATTCACAAAAATTGGCGCGGGTACTCAGCTTTGGGCAAACGTAAGCGTTTATCATGAAGTAGATATTGGACAAAATTGTTTAATTCAATCAGGTGCTGTCATTGGTAGTGATGGTTTTGGCTATGCAAATGATCGTGGTCGCTGGGTGAAAATTCCACAGGTAGGTCAAGTGATTATTGGTAATCATGTCGAAATCGGCGCTTGCACTTGTATTGACCGTGGTGCCTTAGACGCGACAGTCATTGAAGATAACGTCATCATTGATAACCTTTGTCAAATAGCCCATAACGTTCATATCGGCACGGGCACAGCCGTTGCTGGCGGTGTGATTATGGCGGGTAGCTTAAAAGTCGGTCGTTATTGTTTAATTGGCGGAGCAAGTGTGATTAATGGTCACATGGAAATCTGCGATAAAGTAACCGTGACAGGCATGGGCATGGTGATGCGCCCGATTACTGAACCAGGCGTGTACTCATCGGGTATTCCATTACAAACCAATAAAGAGTGGCGAAAAACAGCCGCACTTACCTTGGGAATTGATAGTATGAATAAACGATTGAAAGCCCTTGAGAAAAAACTTGGCTAAGATTTTAAAACGTACCTTAGGGTGCGTTTTATTTTTATACAGAAATATCGTATAATCTCAATGTTTTATTATTATTTATTGTAAAGGTATTAGACGTGTCAGAGAATCAAGTAAGTAAAGTAATTGAAGCAAAAGAAATTATGACCTTATTGCCACATCGTTATCCATTCTTATTGGTGGACCGCGTGTTGGACTATAAAGAAGGTGAGTGGTTAAAAGCAATTAAAAATATCAGTGTAAACGAACCTTGCTTTACAGGTCATTTCCCGAGTGAGCCGATTTTACCAGGTGTGTTAATTCTTGAAGCTTTGGCACAAGCAATGGGATTACTTGCATTTAAAACTCATGAATTAAAAGGTGGCGAATTATTCTATTTCGCAGGTATTGATGAAGCGCGTTTCAAACGCCCAGTATTACCTGGAGATCAAATGGAATTGAACGTTCAAGTGATTAAAGAACGTCGTGGTATTACAGCATTTACTGGCATTGCAACCGTAAACGGTGAAGTAGCTTGTGAAGCCAAATTAATGTGTGCTCGTCGATAATTAAAGAAAATTAAGGGGTAAGTATGATCCACCCAAGTGCAAAAATTCACCCAACCGCGCTTGTTGCTGATGGCGCAGTTATTGGCGAAGATGTTGTTATAGGTCCTTTCTGTATTATTGAAGGAAGCGTTGAGATTAAAGCACGTACTGTTTTAAACTCTCATATTGTCGTGAAAGGCGACACCGTGATTGGTGAAGATAACCAGATTTATCAATTCGCTAGCATTGGTGAAGTAAATCAAGATTTAAAATATAAGGGCGAAGCAACAAAAACCATTATTGGTAATGGAAACCGTATTCGTGAGCATGTGACGATTCATCGCGGCACTATCCAAGGTGGTGGTGTAACATATATTGGTAATAACAATTTACTCATGGTAAACGTACATGTTGCCCATGACTGTCAAATCAAAAATAACTGTATCTTAGCAAATAACGCAACACTTGCTGGTCATGTTCAATTAGATGATTTTGTAATTGTTGGTGGTATGTCTGCGATTCACCAATTTGTGATCGTAGGGGCACATGTTATGCTAGGTGGTGGTTCTATGGTTAGTCAAGATGTGCCGCCTTATGTGATGGCTCAAGGTAACCATGCGCAACCTTTCGGTGTTAACCTTGAAGGATTAAAACGTCGTGGTTTTGATAAACCAACCATGCACGCGATTCGTAACGTCTATAAAATGATTTACCGCAGTGGTAAAACCCTTGAAGAAGTATTGCCTGAAATTGAACAAATTGCACAAACTGAATCTGCAATTAGTTTCTTTGTGGAGTTCTTCAAACGTTCTACTCGTGGCATTATTCGTTAATTAACGTTTCTTTTCTCGTTAAGAGAAAATGATGAATAACAAAGAGACCGCACTATGATTTGTTCAAAGTGCGGTCGTTTTTTAGGATAAATTTAATGATTAAAGAAAATCCGACTATTGCGATTATTGCCGGAGAGGTCTCTGGCGATATTCTTGGTGCCGGTCTCATTAAAGCACTTAAACGCCACTATCCGCAAGCTAAGTTTGTCGGGATTGGTGGGGAGAGAATGATTGCTCAAGGTTTTGAAAGCTTTTTTGATATGGAAGAGCTCTCTGTCATGGGGCTAGTAGAAGTACTTAAACATTTACCTCGATTGCTTAAAATTCGTCGCAGTGTCATCGAACAACTTTCTGCTATTAAACCGGATGTATTTATCGGTATTGATGCACCGGATTTTAATCTTACCGTTGAACTGAAATTAAAAGAAAAAGGGATTAAAACTATTCATTATGTGAGTCCATCTGTATGGGCTTGGCGTCAAAATCGTATCTACAAAATTGCCAAAGCAACTCATCAAGTATTAGCCTTTCTTCCTTTTGAAAAAGCCTTTTATGATCGTTTTAATGTGCCTTGCCGTTTTATTGGCCATACCATGGCAGATGCAATTCCATTAAAACCAAATCGTATAGAAGCTTGCCAAACCTTAGGCATTGATGAAAAAGGACGTTATCTTGCCATTTTAGTGGGAAGCCGTAGTAGCGAAGTCGGGTTTCTTACTGAACCATTTCTAAAAACTGCTTTGTTATTAAAAGAAAAATATCCAGACTTGCAGTTTTTAGTTCCTTTAGTGAATGAAAAACGTCGCCAGCAATTTGAGGAAATAAAGTCTCAGATTGCACCCGATCTCGATATGCATTTAATTGATGGTAAAGCACGCCAAGTAATGATTGCTGCCGAAGCAACTTTACTAGCTTCGGGTACCGCAGCGCTTGAGGCGATGTTGTGTAAATCACCAATGGTAGTGGGGTATCGAATGAAACCTTTCACGCATTTCTTGGCAAAACGATTGGTCAAAACAAAATATATTTCATTGCCTAATTTGTTAGCGGATGAAATGCTTGTGCCAGAAATGATTCAAGAAGATTGCGAACCGCAAAAATTGGCAGAACAACTTTCTCAGTATTTGGGCGATGACGAAAGTGCGGTCAAATCTCGCAGTGTTTTAATTCAACGTTTTACAGAGTTGCATAAATTAATTCAATGTGATGCGGACAGCCAAGCTGCACAAGCCGTAATTGATTTATTGGAGAAAAAACATGGCTGATTTTGTTTATCCTGAAGGTTATCAATTATTTGCAGGAGTGGATGAAGTTGGTCGTGGCCCTTTAGTGGGGGCTGTTGTAACGGCTGCGGTGATCTTAGATCCGAATAAGCCGATTGCTGGTTTGGCGGATTCTAAAAAGCTCAGCGAAAAAAAACGCCTTGCACTGGCAGCAGAAATTAAAGAGAAGGCCTTAGCTTGGGCAATGGGGCGAGCAGAGCCAGCAGAGATCGATGAGTTGAATATTCTGCATGCCTCTATGCTAGCAATGGAACGAGCCGTAAAAGCCTTAAAAATTCAACCGCACTTTGTATTGGTGGATGGCAATCGTATTCCACCTAATCTTGATTTGCCAGCCCAAGCCGTAGTGAAAGGGGATTCACTTGTGGCTGAAATTAGTGCAGCCTCTATTTTGGCAAAAGTCGCGCGCGATCAGGAAATGGAAGCGTTAGATAAAAAGTATCCAGAATATGCTTTTGCTCAACATAAAGGGTATCCGACCAAATTACATTTAGAAAAATTAGCTGAGCTTGGTCCTTTACCAGAGTATCGTCAAAGTTTTTCTCCCGTGAAGAAAGCATTAGGCATAGAAGAATAGTTAGAGTGAAAGGTCGTAAGATTAAAGGATAGAGTATGAATACCATTTTTGATCATGCACTTTGGGTGAGCCCATTATTTTGGACATTAATGTTGCTTGGCGCAGCCATTATTTTATTTGTGCATAATAAAATTCGTATGGATGTGGTGGCATTATTGGTGATGCTTTCTTTTTATCTAAGTGGCATTCTCAGTATCCAAGAGATCTTAGTTGGCTTTAGTGATCCTAATATTATCCTTATTGCTTTGCTCTTCATTGTAGGGGAGAGTTTGGTTCGAACAGGAATTGCTTATCGTGTGAGTGACGGCATCTTGAAAGTTGCGGGAAATAGTGAAGCTAAGGTACTTATTTTATTGATGCTTTCAGTGGCTGGATTAGGGGCATTTATGAGTTCTACAGGCGTGGTTGCTGTATTTATTCCTGTTGTAATAATGATTTGTCGTCAAATGAATATTTCGCCAAAACGATTAATGATGCCATTAAGCGTGGCAGGATTAATCAGTGGGATGATGACGTTAATCGCAACAGCACCTAACCTTGTGGTGAATGCGGAATTAGTGAAAGATACGAATCTTCGCCTTGAGTTTTTTGATTTCACGCCAATCGGATTATTGATCTTAGTGCTAGGTATGGGCTATATGCTTATTGCCCGTCGATGGCTTTCGGATAATAACGATGAAAGCAATCAAGATACCATGCAAAGCTCCATGAATGAGCTAATTAATGAATATGGTTTGAAAGATCGTACCAAACGTTTGGTGGTGAAAAGCACGTCCCCTTTCGTGGGTAAAACCTTAGATCAACTTCATTTGCGTTCTAGCTATCAACTCAATGTGTTGGCGATTGAGCGTTGGAAACATTTCCGACCAAGTTACATTATGCCTCTTGGTACATCAGAGATAAAAGCAAAAGATATCCTCATGGTAGATTTAGAACGCTGTGATTTTAATTTCGATATGTTTTGCCAAGAATTTCATCTAGAGCCAGCCGAAATCAAATCACAATCGTTTGATCAGCAAGCCCGTTCTATTGGAATGGCCGAGTTAATTATTGTACCAAATTCAGCTTGTATTGGTAAAACCACTGCAGAGTTACAATTTCGTACGAAATATGGCTTAAATGTAGTAGGAATTAAACGAGACGGTGTGGTGCTGAGTGATGCCTTTAAAGAAAAATACCGCTCAGGTGATTTGCTTTTAGTGATTGGCGATTGGCGTCTTATTCAAGCGATGCGTGATCATCGAAAAGATTTCCTGGTATTGAATTATCCGAAAGAAATGGCACGTGCTGTGCCTGCTCAACGTCAAGCACCTCTCGCATTATTGTCCATTTTAACTATGGTGGTGCTGATGGTTTCAGGAGCTATACC
>JAWHBY010000007.1:0-45430 GCA_032568935.1 Parahaemophilus parainfluenzae | reverse complement strand
TATCCATACTCGTTGCAATAAAATCCTCCCGATTCTACCGCACTTTTTCTAATTTTGCCAAATGCGCAATCAGCCACTTAATGCCTTGAGCTTGGAAAGCAATTTGTAAACGGGTGTTATTATCTGAGCCTTCAACGTTTATAACTGTGCCCAAACCAAACTTTTCATGTTTCACTTTTTGCCCCATTTTCCATTCATTTTCTGGCAAACTCGTGCTTAAACTTCCTACTTTCGCTTGGTTTAATGCTCGAGTCACCGTTCCGCGCAAACGGATTTCTTGAATACACTCTGATGGCAATTCTGTGATAAATCGCGAAGGCAAATGACGTTCTTCTTTCGTATAAACACGACGGCTTTCAGCATAACAAATGGTGAGTTTTTGCTTCGCTCGAGTAATGCCCACATAAGCAAGACGGCGTTCTTCCTCCAAACGACCAGGCTCTTCAAATGAACGGAAACTTGGGAATACCCCCTCTTCTACCCCCACCATAAATACGCGTGGGAACTCCAAGCCTTTTGCAGAGTGTAAGGTCATCATTTCCACACAAGATTGATGCGGCGAAGCCTGCTCTTCTCCCGCCTCTAAAGAAGCATGAGTTAAAAAGGCAGTAAGATCGGTCATATCCTCTGCTTCATCAGGTTTGATAAATTCTCGGGTTGCCGTTACCAACTCTTCTAAGTTTTCAATACGGACTTCACCTTTTTCGCCTTTTTCCTGTTTATACATATCGTATAAGCCAGAATGTTTAATCACAAAATCAGTTTGTGCAAACAGTGGCATTTCGGCTGTATCAACCTGTAAAGAATTAATCAACTCTTGGAAACGCAGTAATGCAGTTGAAGCTCGCCCCGTTAGCATATTTTCTTGTGTGGCCACTTGCACGGCTTGCCATAAGGTAATTTGACGTTCACGGGTTAAATTTCGTAACACATCTAAAGTACGATCACCAATGCCACGTGTAGGCGTATTAATCACTCGCTCAAATGCCGCATCATCTTGACGATTATTAATTAAACGTAAATAAGCCAACGCATCTTTAATTTCTTGGCGTTCGAAGAATCGCATCCCACCGTAAATACGATAAGGAATTTGACAACGGATCAACGCTTCTTCAATAACACGAGATTGGCTATTACTACGATATAAAACAGCACAATCATCTAATTTTCCGCCGTCGTCTACCCAGTTTTGGATTTGAGACGCCACGAATTTTGCTTCATCTAACTCATTAAATGCCGCATAAATACCCACGGGCTCGCCCATTTCACCATCGGTCCATAAATTCTTACCGAGACGATCACTATTATTCGAAATAAGTTGGTTGGCACTTTTCAAAATATTGCCGGTAGAACGATAGTTTTGCTCCAAACGAATAGTTTCGGCGTTGAAATCTTTCAGGAATTTTTGAATGTTTTCGACTTGCGCCCCACGCCATCCATAAATGGATTGGTCATCATCGCCCACTATCATTACTTTGCCCGTATTGCCGGCAAGAATTTTGATCCAAGCATATTGGATTTTATTGGTATCTTGGAACTCATCCACCAAAATATGCTGAAAACGTTGCTGATAGCGCTGCAAAATAACGGGCTTTTTAGCAAATAATTCATACGCACGAATTAACAATTCAGCAAAATCTACCAAACCTGCACGATCACAAGTATCTTGATAAATTTGATAAATCTTAATCCACTCTTTTTCCTGACGATCGCCAAAATCATTGATATCTTGCGGTCTTAAACCTTCATCTTTTTTATTATTGATATACCAGCACGCTTGCTTTGGTGGGAATGCTTTATCATCATAATTGTGCAATTTCATCAGGCGTTTCACTAAACGAAGTTGATCTTCAGAATCTAAAATTTGGAAATCTTGTGGCAAGTTCACATCAAAATGGTGAGCGCGTAATAATCGATGAGCAATGCTATGGAATGTCCCAATCCACATGCCAAATAAATTTGGTTGAGCATGTTTGGATAAGGTATCTTGAATACGATGGCGCATTTCAGCAGCGGCTTTATTGGTAAAGGTCACCGCCATGATGCTGCCTTCAGAAATATTTTCTACGGCAATCAGCCACGCAATACGATGAGTCAAGACGCGAGTTTTACCACTTCCTGCCCCTGCAAGTACCAGGTAATTGCCAAGCGGCGCTGCCACTGCTTCACGTTGTTTATCATTCAAGCCATCAAGTAATTCTGAAATATCCATTGCTCTTATTTTAATCTGGTTAAATTTACAGGGGATTATAGTGGGAATTATGCGTTTAAACAATCCCAATATTTACAAATTTCCTCCGCCCGCTTATATTAGCAATATCAAATAATTACTAAATATTATGCGTTTAAACAATCCCAATATTTACAAATTTCCTCCGCCCGCTTATATTAGCAATATCAAATAATTACTAAATATTGACGAAGAAAAAGGAGACATAATGTCAATAAAAACCACGTTAAAATTAACCGCACTTTCAGCCCTAACCGCCCTCGCGTACACTTCTCAAGCACAGGCTGAAGGCAAACTCACCGTGTATTGCAGTGTACAAAACGTAGTATGCGAAAAAGTCACGCAAGCCTTTAGTAAAAAATACAATATAGATGCACAATTTGTACGTAATAGTACAGGCGTTGTATTAGGCAAAATTAAAGCTGAAAAAGAAAACCCACAAGCTGATTTCTGGTTTGGTGGCACCATTGAACCGCATCTTCAAGCAGCAGAATTAGGCTTACTTGAATCCTATCGTTCCCCATTACAAAAAGACATTATGCCGCAGTTTAAATCTTTAATGGATCAACGCGGTAATTTCACTTCTGTAATTTACTTAATGGAACTTGGCATTGGGGTAAATACTAAAAAATTAAAAGAACTAAATATTCCTGCACCAAAATGTTATGCGGATCTGATAAAACCCGAATATCAAGGGCAAATTCAATATCCGGATCCACGCGTTTCAGGTACGGGGTATTCACTTATCAGTACTTTTTCTACATTATGGGGAGAAGAAAAAGCTTTCAATTATTTGAAAAAATTAGAACCTAATCTCATGCAACATACCAAAACTGGTCTTGCGAGCAACTATTTAGCAAATGGTACCGTAGCAATTGATTTAGGTTTTATGTTGGTTTATCCGCGTGAGAAGAAAAACGGTGCACCCGTTGAAGGGATTCTACCATGCGAAGGCGTAGGCTATTCTTTAGGCGGAGCTAGTATTATTAAAGGAGCAAGAAACCTCGATAATGCTAAACTGTTTATGGATTTTGTGCTAAGCAAAGAAGCGCAAGAAATTCCGTGGCGAGAATCTGACTCTTATCAACTTCCAACCAATATCCATGCTGAACCTGCACCAGGTTTCCTGCCGGCTAGCAAATTAAAACTCGTGGATATTGATTTTATGAAATTTGGTACAGATCAAGAAGGTAAACGTCTCACCCAACGTTGGGTTTCTGAAGTACTCTTAGAGAGTAAATCGCCAAAAGAATAAAAGAAATAAACAAAAAGTGCGGTCAAAAATCGTCGTGTTTTTGGCCGCACTTGTTTTTAATAGATAAAACTAAACTAAAACCAACCGCTCTTTACCCGCATAGATATTGGCTTTTCCTGGGCGCGCAAAGCCAATAAGGGAAAGATTGTGTTGTTCAGCCATATTCACCGCAAGATCTGTCGCGGCAGAAATCGCAACAAGTAACTCGATACCACAAGCCACCGATTTTTGAACCATTTCATAACTGGCGCGACTCGAAACCAGCACAAACCCTTGAGGTTGATTTTGTTTAGCATGCCAGCCGATTAATTTATCTAGTGCCACATGTCGCCCTACATCTTCTCGAATTGCCAATAGATTACCCGATAAATCAAAAAAGGCAGCTGCATGTGTCGCCCCTGTTTCTTTCCCGAGCTCTTGATTAGCTTGTAATTGTGCTAAGCAGCCATCCAATAAATTTAAATTAAATTGGAAAGTACGGTCTAATTTTGGCAATTTTTTATAGACTTGTGAAATTTGTTCTGTACCACAAATGCCACATCCCGTTCTTCCCGTTAAAGTACGACGATGATCTTTTAATGCGACAAATTGGCGGCTAGATAATTCAATTTGTACTTCAATACCATTACACACTTCTACCACATCAATGCCATAAATATCCGCTTTTTTCTCAATAATGCCTTCAGCTAATGAAAAGCCTAAAGCAAAATCCTCTAAATCTTGTGGAGAGCACATCATAACAGTATGCGCAATACCATTATAGACAAGTGAAACAGGAACTTCCGCCGCCAGACTATCTTGCTTTTCAATAAAAAGTGCGGTTGGATTTTCGGGTATTTTTTTTAAGAAATTAATCGTTTTGTTGATTATCCAGTGCATAATGTTTTCCCAATAAAATATCTGTATCAAAAATGTTACTTTTTTTTAACAAAAAATATTTATTTTGTGATCTAGCTCAACTTTTTAAGCGACTATAACAAGTATTGATTATAGATTTTTGGTTAAAAAATAGTTAAAATTATTCCGTTTAAATTGGTCATTTTTTATAATCAATTTAATGGTTGATGGTTATTTTAACTAAATCAAATAAATTATCTATACGAATTTATACTATCAAAATATCTTAACGGTTCGCCGTTATGAAGGAGTGATTATGCAGGTCTCTAGACGTAAGTTCTTTAAGATCTGTGCAGGTGGTATGGCGGGGACGTCTGCGGCAATGTTGGGCTTTGCACCCTCATCTGTCTTAGCGGCACCACGTGAATACAAATTATTACGGGCTTTTGAATCCCGTAACACCTGTACATATTGTGCAGTGAGCTGTGGTATGTTGTTATATAGCACAGGCAAACCTTACGATGCTTTAAGCAGCCATACAGGCACCAATACCCGTTCTAAATTATTCCACCTTGAAGGTGACCCAGACCATCCGGTAAGCCGTGGTGCGTTATGTCCTAAAGGTGCTGGCGCGTTAGACTATGTTAATAGTGAAAGCCGTGCATTATACCCTGAATATCGCGCACCGGGTTCTGACAAATGGATTCGTCTTTCTTGGGAAGAAGCGATCAAACGCGTTTCTCGTTTATTAAAAGATGACCGTGATGCGAACTTCGTTGAAAAAGACGCAAGTGGCAAAACGGTTAACCGTTGGACAACCACAGGTATTATGACCGCCTCTGCCATGAGCAACGAGGCCGCACTTCTTACTCATAAATGGGTGCGGATGTTGGGCATAGTGCCGATGTGTAACCAAGCGAATACTTGACACGGACCAACGGTAGCAAGTCTTGCTCCATCATTTGGTCGCGGTGCCATGACAAACAACTGGGTTGACATCAAAAACGCCAATCTTATTATTGTTCAAGGTGGTAACCCTGCTGAAGCTCACCCTGTTGGCTTCCGTTGGGCGATCGAAGCGAAGAAAAACGGTGCGAAAATCATCGTGGTTGACCCTCGCTTTAACCGTACAGCTTCTGTAGCTGACCTTCATGCACTAATTCGTTCCGGTTCTGATATCGCATTCTTAATGGGTGTGATCCGTTACTTATTGGAAACAAATCAAATTCAACACGAATACGTTAAACACTATACCAATGCTTCATTCTTAGTCGATGAAGGTTTCAAATTTGAAGATGGTTTATTCGTAGGTTTTGATGAAGAAAAACACACTTACGATAAATCTAAATGGAATTACCAATTTGATGAAAATGGTAATGCTAAACGTGATATGACCTTACAAGATCCACGTTGTGTGATTAATATCTTGAAAGATCACGTTTCTCGCTATACCCCAGAAATAGTTGAACGTATTACTGGTGTTAAGCAAAAACTCTTCTTACAAATCTGTGAAGAAATTGGTAAAACCTCTGCACCGAATAAAACTATGACGCATTTATATGCGTTAGGCTTTACCGAGCACACTATCGGTACACAAAATATTCGTTCAATGGCAATGATCCAATTACTCTTAGGTAATATGGGGATGCCAGGTGGCGGTATTAATGCATTACGTGGACACTCAAACGTACAAGGTACAACAGATATGGGCTTATTGCCGATGTCTTTACCGGGTTATATGCGTTTGCCGAATGATAAAGATACGTCTTACGAACAATACATTAATGCGATTACGCCAAAAGATATCGTACCAAACCAAGTGAACTACTATCGTAATACATCGAAATTCTTCGTCAGTATGATGAAAACGTTCTATGGTGATAAAGCAACCAAAGAAAATGGTTGGGGTTTCGATTTCTTACCAAAAGCAGACCGCTTATACGACCCTATCACTCATGTTAAGTTAATGAATGATGGCAAATTGAACGGTTGGATTTTACAAGGTTTCAACGTATTAAACTCATTACCGAACAAAAACAAAACTGTTGCGGGTATGAGCAAATTGAAATTCTTAATCGTGATGGATCCGCTTCAAACTGAATCTTCTGAATTCTGGAAAAACTTTGGTGAATCAAACAATGTGAACCCAGCAGATATTCAAACTGAAGTATTCCGTTTACCAACCACCTGTTTCGCAGAAGAAGATGGTTCTATTGCTAACTCTGGTCGTTGGGCTCAATGGCACTGGAAAGGCTGTGACCAACCAGGTGAAGCATTACCAGATGTTGAAATTCTTTCTATGATTCGTGAAGAAATGCATCACCTTTATCAAAAAGAAGGTGGTCGTGGTATCGAATCTTTCGAAGCGATGACTTGGAACTATGCTCAGCCGCATTCACCAAGTTCTGTAGAATTAGCGAAAGAATTGAACGGTTACGCACTTGCTGACCTTCTCGATGCAGATGGCAACGTCATGTATAAAAAAGGTCAATTACTTAACGGATTCGCTCACTTACGTGATGATGGTACCACCTCATCAGGTAACTGGATCTATGTGGGTCAATGGACTGAAAAAGGTAACCAAACCGCAAACCGTGACAACTCTGACCCATCAGGTTTAGGTTGTACATTAGGTTGGGGCTTCGCATGGCCAGCAAACCGTCGTATCCTTTACAGCCGTGCTTCACTTGATATTAACGGTAATCCTTGGGATAAACACCGTCAATTAATCAAATGGAACGGTAAAAACTGGAACTGGTTAGATGTAGCTGACTATGGCACACAACCACCGGGTTCTGATGCAGGTCCATTTATTATGTCCGCAGAAGGTGTTGGCCGTCTATTCGCTGTAGATAAAATTGCGAATGGTCCTATGCCTGAGCACTATGAACCAATTGAAAGTCCGATTGACACTAACCCACTACACCCAAGTGTCGTCTCTGATCCGACTGTTCGTATTTATAAAGAAGACCGTGAATTTATCGGTTCAAACAAAGACTTCCCTTATGTGGCAACGACTTATCGTTTGACCGAGCACTTCCACAGTTGGACGGCTCAATCTGCCTTAAATATCATCGCTCAACCACAACAATTCGTGGAAATTGGTGAAAAATTAGCCGCAGAAAAAGGCATCCAAAAAGGTGATATGGTGAAAATTACTTCTCGCCGTGGCTACATTAAAGCCGTTGCAGTGGTAACGAAACGTTTGAAAGATTTAGAAGTAGACGGACGTACCGTACATCACGTGGGGATTCCAATTCACTGGAATATGAAAGCCTTAAATGGTAAAGGTAACCGTGGTTTCTCCACCAACACCTTAACACCATCTTGGGGTGAAGCAGTCACTCAAACACCAGAATATAAAACATTCTTGGTAAACATTGAGAAAGCGGAGGCATAATATGGCAGGAAGTGGTCAAGGCGTTCAATCGCAAGACATTATCAAGGTCTCCGCTACGTCTGGTTTAACACCAGCACCTCAAGCGCGTGATCATAAAGTTGAAGTCGCAAAATTAATCGACGTATCCACCTGTATCGGTTGTAAAGCCTGTCAGGTGGGCTGTTCAGAGTGGAATGACATCCGTTCTGATGTTAATGCTCAATGTGTGGGAATCTACGATAACCCTGTAGATCTCAACGCAAAAGCATGGACGGTAATGCGCTTCAACGAAGTTGAAGAAAATGATCGTTTAGAATGGTTAATCCGTAAAGATGGTTGTATGCACTGTTCAGAACCAGGCTGTTTAAAAGCTTGTCCTGCACCAGGCGCAATTATCCAATATGCGAACGGTATCGTGGATTTCCAATCAGATAAATGTATCGGTTGTGGTTACTGTATCGCAGGTTGTCCGTTCAACATTCCACGTATGAACCCAGAAGACAACCGTGTGTACAAATGTACCCTTTGTGTGGATCGTGTTTCTGTGGGCCAAGAACCGGCTTGCGTGAAAACATGTCCAACCGGTGCAATTCGTTTTGGTTCTAAAGAAGAGATGAAACTCTACGCAGAACAACGTGTTGCAGACTTAAAAGCACGTGGTTATGAAAATGCAGGTATCTACGACCCTGAAGGCGTCGGCGGTACACACGTAATGTATGTATTACACCATGCGGATAAACCTGAGCTTTATTCTGGTCTTCCAAAAGATCCAAAAGTTGACCTCACAGTCACCCTTTGGAAAGATGTCTTGAAACCGGTAGCTGCTGTAGCAATGGGTGGTCTAGCACTTGCTGAAATCGCTCACTACTTAGCTGTGGGTCCAAACGTTGAAGAAGACGTAGAAGATCATCACCATGAATTTGAAGAAGAAGATAAAAAAGGGGGCAAAGATGAGTAAGATTGAGATTAGCAATGATACTCGAATCATTCGTCATAGAACGCCTGCTCGTTTTAGCCACTGGTTACTCGTAATCTGCTTCTTTATGACGATGTTCACTGGTGTGGCATTCTTCTTCCCGGATTTTGCGTGGTTAACTGAGATTTTAGGTACTCCGCAACTGGCTCGAGCAATTCACCCGTTCACCGGTATCATTATGTTCGTTGCCTTTATTTTCCTCGGCTATCTTTACTGGGATCACAACATTCCAGAGAAAAACGATATTCGTTGGTTAAAAGGCATCGTTGAAGTATTAAAAGGGAATGAGCATGCTGTTGCAGATAACGGCAAGTATAACCTTGGTCAAAAAATGTTGTTCTGGACATTGAACTTGGCGATGGTCACTTTACTTGTAACCGGTATCATTATGTGGCGTCAGTATTTCTCGCACTACTTCTCTATTCCGGTATTGCGTTTTGCGATTTTCCTTCACTCTCTAAGTGCATTCATGTTGTTCACTGGTATTTTGGTACACATGTACATGGCATTCTGGATTAAAGGATCTATTCGCGGTATTGTGGAAGGTTGGGTAACCGTTCGTTGGGCGAAAAAACACCACCCGAAATGGTATCGAGATGAAGTACTTCCTAAGCTAGAAGAAGACCTTGAAAATGAAGCTGAAGGTAAAAAAGTAAAAACCAAAGCATTGTTCAAAGGTATCAATGGCTAAAATCAAAAAGTGCGGTTAAAATTGACCGCACTTTTTCTTATCAATACTTAAGAGACTATTATGAGTATCAAAATCTTATCTGCAGACGAAATCAAACAAAAAACGAATTCATACGATATTCCACCTGTTTTGTTTGCTAATCCTAAAAATCTTTATCAACGTCGTGCAAAACGTTTAAGAGAATTAGCAAAAGATCATCCATTGGCTGATTATTTACTCTTTGCTGCAGATGTTGTGGAAAGCCAATTAAGCGAATATGAAAAAAATCCATTAGAAACAGAGCAATTCGATAACTTAAATGAAATCGAGCCGTTAAATGCTAAAACATTTAAACGCTCAAGTATTTGGATTGAATATCTCAAAGAAATTTTACATAGCATTAAACCAAAAGCGAATGAACAGGTTATTACTACAATTGAAAATCTTGAAAAAGCCTCTGATAAAGAGCTTGAAGAAATGGCTACTCATCTTTTAAGCCAAGAATTTAATTTAGTGAGCACCGATAAAGCTGTCTTTATCTGGGCGGCACTTTCTCTTTATTGGTTACAATTGGCTCAACAAATTCCTCATAACAGCCGCCAAGAAGGGACTGACAATCTACATTACTGTCCTGTTTGTGGTTCGGCCCCTATTGCGAGCGTGGTGCATATTGGCACATCACAAGGTTTACGTTATTTACACTGTAGCCTTTGTGAAAGCGAGTGGAATTTAGTGCGTGCACAATGTACTAACTGCAATGAACATAAAAATCTCGAATTGTGGTCATTAAATGAAGAACTTGCACTCATTCGTGCTGAAACCTGTGGTGATTGCCAAAGCTACTTAAAAATCATGTTCCAAGAAAAAGATCCGAACGTTGAAGCGGTAGCGGATGATTTGGCATCAATTTTCTTAGATATTGAAATGGAAGAAAAAGGCTTCGCACGCAGTGGATTAAATCCATTTGTCTTCCCAGCAGAAGAAGTGTAATGTCTTACTTTTCAAATAAACAAAGTGCGGTCAAAATTGACCGCACTTTTTCATGTTAGAGATAACATGCCATCACGACAGCATTTTCTCGTCCACCATCTGGTTTCGGATAATAATTCTTACGAATATCAACCTCATTAAATCCCAGCTTTTCATAAAGGAAACGAGCAGGATTCGATTCACGCACTTCAAGCCAAAGCGTTTGAATACCTTTCTCTTTAAGCTTATCCATTAAACCTTGCAATAAAAACGAACCATAGCCCTTTCCTTGTTGAACCGGATCTATCGCAATATTAAATAATGTCGCTTCATCTAATACCGTTTGGCAAATAGCAAAACCAAGTACTTGCTCTTTTTCCACTAATTTTAGATTAAGATAACGTTCGCCGACATTATTTTTCAAGGTTCCCAGTGACCAAGGCACAAGATGCGCAACTTGTTCAATTTCATATAAGCGATCCATATCGCATTCTTCAATAGGAAATAGAGAAGGCATAATGATTAAATTTGTTGGATTTGTTGCCAAAGCTCACGCTTAGCTTGGTTATCTTGCTGAAATTGTTGCCAATCAACGGAGCGATAAATACGCTCTGCATTTAAGCAATAAGGCAACGTGCGGTCGATTTCATCAGCATTTTCAGCTAATAACCAATACCGCACAGAATGTTGTAATGTGATATGTTGAATTTGATCAAAATTCAAACAAAGGCAATCTTCTTTATTTAACTCAAGTGAAAGTCGAACATCTGAAAAAAGTGGGGCGTTCGATATGTTATCTTTCGTCACCACAATAAATTTCACTTGTTCAGACACACTCACACCAACCGCCCCTTGTAATACTTCTGGACGATAGAGCTGCCAACGGGTTATTCCCATTTCATTTAAAAGAAGATTGCGTCTATCCATAGATTAACGAGCGATAGTATCTAGCGGATAATCTCTTAAACCTTTAACAATCGCTTGTTCTTGCGCTTCGGTTGGTTTTTCTTGATACGCTTTTAAGCTACGGAAAGAAAGAATATTTTTCGCTTGATAAATCACCGCGATAAAACGTTGAAAATCTTTACCATCACAAGCATAGTAAACATCTGAAGCGTTACCAATTGTTTTTAACTCACATACTTTTTTATTGGCATCAAGATATTTTGTTGTTAATGCTGGAACATGTGAAAGGTCTTTTAAGTAGTAGGTTTCACTAGTGATAAATTTACGATTGCTACGATCTACACTTGCCGCACCACTTAAAAAACGCGGATCTTCTGATTTATCAAAGGCTTTCGTTTGTTTATAGAATTTCTCACCATTAAATGTGACTTCTTCGTTACCCTTTTTGATTCGCTCAAATTGCGCATCTAAACTTTGTGCTTGTGCAGCAGGTAATTCAATTTTTGAGCTTGTTGGTAAGGTTGAAGGCTGTTGCTTAGTGCCTTGAAGTTGTTCGAGTAATTGACAGCCGGACAATAAACTTGCCATGGCGACGGCAGTAATGATTTTTTTCATAAATAATTCCTTAATAAATGCGTCTAAATCGTTATCTTTTGCTAGAATAATGCATAATTTTAACCAATAAACTACAGGATTTAAAGCGTGATTTCTCTCGAAAGCGAAGTTTTACAACGCCATCTTCCCTTTTTTAACGGTAAATCAATTCTTCTTGCCGGCGGCATTAACGATGATTTTCCTCAAATATTGCAAAAACATTGTCAATCCGTACAAATTTGGAGCTTGTATTTTGATTATGCTAAAACCCAAAGTGCGGTCAATTTTGAGGTTGAATTTCAACCACAAGCCGATTTGATTATTTATTATTGGACGAAGAATAAACAAGAAGTGAATTTTCAGCTGATGCAACTACTTGCCAAAAGTAAAATTGGTCAAGAAGTGTTGATTATCGGTGAAAATCGTTGCGGTGCCCGTTCAGCTGAAAAACTGCTTGAACCTTATGGTGAAATTGGCAAAATTGACTCAGCGCGTCGTTGTGGCTTATATCATTTTTCCTTACAAAAACAACCGCACTTTGATCTTCAATCTTATTGGAAATGCTACCAAAATGATGCATTAGGCGATATCCGTATTTACAGTTTACCGGGGGTATTTAGTGCCAATGAACTTGATAGTGGCACATCACTTCTACTTTCTACCTTAATGTCACCAATTCAAGGCAAAGTGCTAGACGTTGGTTGTGGGGCGGGTGTCATTGGTTCAATGATCAAAAAACATCACCCTAAAGCGGATATCACAATGACCGATATTCATGCGATGGCAATTCAATCTGCCCGTCAAACACTGGCTGAAAACCAGCTTGAAGGTCAGGTTATCGCAAGTGATGTGTTTTCCCATATTGAGGGAAAATTTGATCTGATTATTTCAAACCCTCCTTTCCACGATGGAATCGATACCGCTTATCGTGCGGTGAAAGAACTTATTCAACAAGCAAAATGGCATTTGACGGCAGATGGCGAACTTCGTATTGTTGCTAATGCATTTCTGCCCTATCCCGATTTATTAGCACAACATTTCGGTAAGTTTGACGTACTTGCTCAAACCACTAAATTTAAAGTGTATTCCGTGAGAAATTAAGGAGAAAACAATGTTTGTAACCAGTTCAGCCATTCAAAATGGTGCATTTGAAGACAAATATGGCAAACGCGGCACACAATTTAGCCCAAATGGCATGCCAACCTACTCTATTCCATTTGAAATTCACGATGCCCCTCAAGGCACTAAATCCTTTGCGGTTGTCTTAGAAGATAAAGATGCGATTACGGCAAGTGGCTTTGTGTGGATTCATTGGCTTATCGCGGATCTTGAACGTACCGTTATACACGAAAATGAAAGCCAAACTGCAACAGATTATGTACAAGGTGCAAACACTTGGGCGAGTAAATTAGGTCAATTTGATATTGAAGAAGCCTCATTCTATGGTGGTATGGCACCACCAAACTGCTTGCATCGTTACGAGCTTATTGTGTATGCGCTCGATACCAAACTTAACCTTAAACCGGGATTCCGTTTTAATGATCTACATTTTGCGATGCAAGGGCATATTCTAGATCAAGCTGTGGTGATGGGCACTTATGATGTTTAATCATTTATAGTTCATCCTAAAAACACCATAAAAAATGACCGCACTTCAACAAAGTGCGGTCATTTCTTTTAGGATTTTATAACGTGATTTTATTCGCGTCTTGCACTAATTTCGCGTGTGCTTTTTTCTGTTCTTTCATCTTATTACTCGTTTCACGGCGTTGAGTTGAAAGTTCCGCATTGCGAATGTTGTAATCATCTACACGACCTTCATAGTCATCACGCATATTTTCGATAATTGCACGAACATCTTCAATGCTCATATCGTCACGAATATATTGATTTAAGTTATCTAATAATAAGACACGTTTTTGGTTATCACGAATTTTACGGTTGTTGTCTTCAATGTCACGCTTAAGTTTATTTTTTAAACGATATAAACGCACATACTCTAATACTTCTTGGAAGGATTTATTTACATTTCCCATGATCGACTCTCTCAAAGTTAAAAATAAACTCCAGGTAATGTAGCCTTTTTTTTCGTCCCCGTCAAAAGCTTAAATTTAAATTGATGGATTAGATCAAAAAACTGTTTGATTTAGTTGATTATCCTATTCGGTAGTGGTAAAAATGAAGAATCTATTCAAAATAAAATAAGGAAACACAATGTCAAAAGTCTTTAATTTTAGTGCTGGTCCAGCGATGATTTTCCCTGAGGTACTACACAAAGCACAATCTGAGCTAACTAACTGGCTTGGTCAAGGTGTGTCTGTGATGGAAGTCAGCCACCGTGGCAAATATTTTATGGAATTGATTACTCAAGCAGAAAAAGATCTGCGCGAAGTGTATCACATTCCAGATAACTATCGTGTGTTATTCCTACAAGGTGGCGCTCGTGGTCAATTTGCAGCCTTACCGATGAACTTAATTGGTGAGAAAGGCAAAGCACTTTATTTAAATAGCGGTCACTGGTCAGCAACTGCAGCGAAAGAAGCGCGTAACTTTGCTGAAATTGATGAAATTACCATTGTGGAAAATGGTGATCACACACGCATCACGAAACTTGATTTCAGTGACATTGCGGAACAATACGATTATGTTCACTATTGCCCAAATGAAACCATCAGCGGTGTGGAAATTTTTGATGTACCGAATGTGGGCAATACGGTACTTGTAGCAGATATGTCATCTAATGTGCTCTCTCGCGAAATTGATATTAGCAAATTTGGTGTCATTTACGCCGGTGCACAAAAAAATCTTGGTCCAGCAGGGATTACACTCGTAATTATTCGCGATGATTTAATTGGTCATGCTCGCCAAGCGACACCATCAATTTGGAATTACGCCACACAACGTGATGCAGACTCAATGATCAATACCCCGCCAACATTTGCTTGGTATCTCTGTTCATTGGTCTTCAAACATATTCAAGCGATTGGTGGCTTAAAAGAAATTGCAAAACGTAACGCAGTGAAAGCACAAACTCTTTACGATTACATTGATAGCAGCAAACTCTATCGTAACGTAGTGGCTAAAGAAAACCGTTCAACCATGAATGTCATATTTGTGACAGGCAATCCTGAACTTGATGCTAAATTTGTTGCAGAATCTACAGCTGCTGGTCTTCAAGCCTTAAAAGGTCACAAAGTGTTAGGTGGTATGCGTGCATCTATCTACAATGCAATGCCATTAGAAGGTGTACAAGCGCTTATTGAATTCATGAAAAAATTTGAAGCTGAAAACAGCTAATTATCTGATTAACTAAACTCAACGTGCGGGCTGAAAGGCCCGCTCGTCTTTATAAGGAAAGCATATGCAATATATCAACGTTGCCAACCAAGGCGTAAAATCTCTTTCACCTTACCAAGCCGGAAAACCCATCGAAGAACTCGAACGTGAATTAGGCATTACTGATATCGTTAAACTTGCCTCGAATGAAAACCCTTTCGGCCTTCCTGAAAGTGCGAAAAAAGCTATTCAAGCTCAACTGGATCATCTAACTCGCTATCCTGATGCTAACGGTTTTGAACTTAAAGCGGCTATTGCGAAAAAATTTGGTGTGCAACCAAACCAAATCACCCTTGGCAATGGTTCTAACGATTTATTAGAGCTCTTTGCTCATACCTTCGCGGGTGAAGGCGATGAAGTGATTTATTCACAATATGCTTTTATTGTTTACCCTTTAGTGACCAAAGCCATTAACGCCGTCGCAAAAGAAATCCCCGCTAAAGATTGGGGACATGATTTAAACGGATTTTTGACCGCACTTTCAGATAAAACTAAACTGATTTTTATTGCCAATCCAAACAATCCAACAGGGAATTTCTTAACGGAAGCTGAACTGGATACCTTCTTAACCAAAGTCCCTGAAAATGTGATTGTGGTATTAGATGAAGCGTATACTGAATTTACTCATCCAAATGAGCGCGTTAATTCTTTTGCATTACTGGATAAATACCCGAACCTTATCGTTTCTCGCTCCCTATCAAAAGCTTATGGTTTGGCGGGTTTACGCATTGGCTACGCAGTCTCTAATCCTGAAATTGCAGATTTATTAAATCGTGTTCGTCAGCCATTTAACTGTAATAGTCTTGCTTTAACTAGTGCAATTGCGGTGATGAATGATGATGCTTTTGTGGAAAAAGTGGCTGAGAATAATCGTCAAGAAATGAAACGTTATGAAGCCTTCTGTCAACAATATGGCTTAGACTTTATTCCGTCTAAAGGTAACTTTATTACCATTGATTTTAAACAGCCTGCCGCACCAATTTATGATGCATTATTACGTGAAGGCGTGATTGTACGCCCAATTGCAGGTTATGGCATGCCAAATCACTTACGTATCAGTATTGGCTTACCACAAGAAAATAACAAATTTTTTACTGCACTTAAAAAAGTGCTTAATTTAGGAAATGAGAAATAGGAGCTTTTATGAGCAAAATAACAATGATGGGCAATCCCATTGAAGTAAGTGGCAACTTTCCCAAAAAAGGGGAAAAAGTGACCTCACTTACGCTCACCAATAAAGAACTTGCTGACATCACGCTTGATGCTTATGCAGGAAAACGCAAGGTCTTAAATATTTTCCCTAGTATTGATACAGGTGTCTGTGCAACTTCTGTTCGCAAATTCAATCAACAAGCGGCTAATTTGAAGAATGCCGTGGTTCTTTGCATTTCAGCGGACTTACCTTTTGCACAAGCACGATTCTGCGGTGCAGAAGGTATTGAGAACGTAGAAACACTTTCTACTTTCCGTCATAAAGAAGTTCATGAAAACTTAGGCGTAAACATCACAACTGGTCCAATCGCAGGCTTAACCGCACGTTCAGTAATTGTTTTAGATGAAAACAACAACGTATTACACAGCGAACTGGTGTCTGAAATTAAAAATGAGCCAAATTATGAAGCTGCGCTAGCCGCACTATAATGAATAAGGCGCTTTTTTATAGAAAGCGCCTTTTTATTTATTCAGGGAAAATCTCATTCAATATCAATGCAATTCCATCATCATTATGCGAAGTAGTGACACGATTAGCAGCTTGTTTAATTTCATCAGGTGCATTGCCCATTGCCACGCCTAATCCTACGCTTTCTAGCATATCTAAATCGTTAAAGTTATCACCGAAAGCAACACATTCCTCCATCTTCACATGAAAGTAATCTTCGAGAAAACGTACTGCATTACCTTTTGTTGCGGATTTATGCATCACTTCAAGGAAATTCGCATGAGAACGGCAAATGCTCAAATACGGGAATTTCTCTTTCAAGATTTGCTCAATACCAATCACTTCATCTGTTTCACCAATGATTTGAATTTTGTGCGGAGAATAGACCGCACTTTCATCATAAGGATCAATCTGAATGCCTGTTACGCTACGTTCATAAATCACCCATTTATTATCCAAATCGCGAGCGACGCAATCATCATAGGTATAATAATTGACACCTAGCGCAGGATGGTCTGCTAATACTTGATTAATGGCTTGAATATCAGCGGGATCAATTTGTACCGAATAAATAGGCGTGGCGTTTTTATCTAAAATCAAGGCACCACTAAATGCCACAATGATGTTGTAGTTTTCAATGAGTTTCGCATAAGGCCAAATACCCAGCGGTGAACGAGCAGAAATGGGTGTAAATGGAATACCTTGTTTGGTAATGCGTTGAATTGCGTCTAAGGTTTTAGGCGAAATTCGATGATCGGAAGTTAATAAGGTACCATCAAAATCGCTGAATACGGCTGTATACATAATTGCTCCAAATCGTCATTATTTTTCGGAAAGGTAAGGATCAGCAAAGCCTAAACTCTGCATAATTTCAGTTTCTAAACTTTCCATTTCTTCGGCTTCATCATCGTCAATGTGATCGTACCCCAGCAAATGTAAGCTACCATGCACAATCATATGCGCCCAATGTGCCATTAAAGGCTTTTCTTGCTCGATAGCTTCACGCTCTACTACCTGGCGACAAATCACCAAATCGCCCAACAGCGGTAACTCCACTTCATCAGGACATTCAAAAGGAAAAGACAACACATTAGTTGGACGATCTTTACCACGATAAGTCAAATTCAAGTCATGACTTTCTGCTTCATCCACAATGCGTACCGTCATTTCTACATTATCACTTTCTGGTTGCACTGCGGCGGTTGCCCATTGTAGAATTTGCGCTTCTGATGGCAAGCCTTCTGTCTTTTCACAGGCCAGTTGCAAATCAATAATCATATTGTCCATGTTATTCTCCTAAATTCGTTTCATTTTCTGACCGCACTTTTTGCTCACGTTCAGCTCGACGCTGCGCTGCGATTTCTTGACGGCGAATTTCATCTTGAGCTTCCCATTCTTCGTAAGCTTGCACCACTTTTGCCACAACAGGATGTCGCACAATATCTTTACTCTCAAAATAGTTAAAGCTTAATTCCGACACTTTGCTTAACACTTCCATGGCGTGACGTAAACCCGATTTGGTGCTACGCGGTAAATCGATTTGGGTCACATCCCCCGTAATCACGGCTTTAGAATTAAAACCAATACGGGTCAAAAACATTTTCATTTGTTCGACCGTCGTATTTTGGCTTTCATCTAGAATGATAAAGCTGTCATTGAGTGTACGCCCACGCATATAAGCCAATGGTGCGATTTCAATCACATTGCGCTCCATCAATTTTTGTACGCGTTCAAAGCCTAGCATTTCAAATAATGCATCATAAAGTGGTCGTAAATAAGGCTCTATTTTCTGTCCTAAATCACCCGGCAAGAAACCTAATTTTTCACCCGCTTCCACCGCAGGACGAGTTAGTAAAATGCGACGAATTTCTTGGCGCTCTAATGCCTCAACGGCAGCCGCTACTGCTAAAAAGGTTTTCCCTGTTCCAGCTGGGCCAATCCCAAAACTAATATCGTGCGTAAGAATATTATGTAAATACTGAATTTGATTTTCACCACGCGGTTTAATCAAACCTCGCTTGGTTTTAATTGTGGTGCTATAGACGTGATTTTCACTGCGTGACTCACTGCCTTCTTGCGATAAGATCCTGCTCTCTTGTAAGGCAATATGCACATCTTCCAAATCAAGTTCTTTCACTTTCCCTTTAATTGGTACTGTCTCCACATATAATGCTTGGATTAATTTAGCCGCACGATCAATTAATTGTTCATGGTGAGATTTTGGATTTTCATCATTTGATTTCACGGTGAAAGTGAAATTATTGCGGGAAATATTGAGGTTAAATTCTTTTTCAATCAGTTTGATATTTTCATCAAATACACCGCAAAGCGATTGCAGACGATCATTTTCTTGAGGTTCTAAGGTAAAAGTTGTCATTAAATGTCATTTTAGAATAATGAATACTATCTCCATTTTAGCCTAATTACGATGAATGTAAAACGGGCTTCACCAACTGATGAAGCCCGATAACCAAATTAAGGCAATTCAGGGAAAAGCATCTTAATCACATTCATTGTCAATCGTCGAGATTGCCCACTAAATGGGAAAATATGCATCATCATCATAGGGTTAAAGTTTGCCTCAATCACACCCCACGAGCGTAGACTCGGCCCTGCTGGCTTTTTCAAGTCAGGAATAATTAAATCCACGCCACACACTGCTGCCCCCATTGCTTTACTAATCCCTACCGCAATCTCTTTGTAACTGGCATGCATTTCATCCGTCATATCAATAGAATCGCCGCCGGTACTAATATTGGAATTCGCACGTAATTGAACAACTTGATCTTTCGCAGGAATAGAATCTACGGTTAAGCCTTGTTCCTTAAGCTGCAACTGCTCAATATCCCCTAATGCAATTTTTTTCAATGGTGTACGACTGCCATCGCCCCGTAAAGGATGATCATTTTTAGCGGCAACTAATTCACCAACGGTATGTACACCATCTCCAATCACATTTGCAGGTACGCGTAATAAGACGGCTAAGGTTTGATCACCCAACACAAAGAAACGATATTCGGTGCCTTGTAGATAATCTTCAACCATGATCTCTTTATCTTCACGGAAAGCAATTTCTACTGCTTTTGCAAAATCTTCTCTATTCGTTACACCTTGTTGGAAGATACTGATCCCTAAACCAAAATTCGTTGATTTTGGCTTAATCACGACGGCTCGATTCTCAAAAAGTGGGAAATTTTTGACCGCACTTTTCACATCGGTAAACTCAAGGCTTTGCGGTACATTAAATCCTGCTTTCGCTAACACTTTCTTCGTCACCACTTTATTTTCCATGATGAGTGGGGAAATATAGCTATCGTGAGAAGTCATATTACCGTTTTTCACATATTCCAAATGATCGCCAAATTGAAGACTGATAAATTGATCGCGTTCATCTAAAATCTCTATGTTTAATCCTTTTTGGATTGCATCAAACAATAACGCCTGTGTTGACAGTTCCATATTATCAAACGCACTTAATGCATAAAAACGTTCAAAGGCTTTGGCTTTATTGGATTGCGCGATATCCGCCCCTAATTGTTGGTAACTGCCGACCTGTTCAATTGCCGAGACGACTTTTGCACAAAGCGTTTGACTTGGATCCGCAAATTGCCCTAATTTGTCTTTAACAATCGTTTTAATCTCATCACTTACATTGAGTTGCTCAAGCATTTTGAGCATTTCAAGGAGGACTAATTCCCCTTCTACCGCATAAACACTTTGCTGTCTTGGGTCTTCCCATGCTACTTCTGCAAGACGTGCTTTACCTAATTCTACGCCCTCTTGATCAGCCGTATCTTCAAGCCATGCCATTAACAAAATAAAATAATGAATGAATTTCGCATCAGCAAGTTCTATTCCGTAAGGTGCAAACGGATTGAGATCAAACAAACGGAATTCTAAATATTGAATTCCTTTTTCAAGTAAATCTCGTGCTTTTTTAGCACCACGCAAGCGTACACTTGAGTAAAATTCTTTTTCCGCAATCAAATCACCCGATTTCACCCAGTGTTCTAAGGTCTCAACATACTCTTGCAAACTGTCGTAAGAGACGTGGATCTTCGGATCATTCACATAACCATATTTCCCTGAACGTAAACTCCGCACATATTGATGCGGTTTAAGTGGTGAATTGCCTCTGAAATATTTTTCCTCTACTGTTGGTGTCGCAGAAAACAGATAAAGCAAAATCCATTGATAACGTAAGAAGTTCTTCGCTATTTTTAGGTAAAAATCATTTTGAAAATCAACCGCACTTTGTGTTTCATTTTGTGCATGAAATAAGGCTTCAATAAACTTAGGGTCAATTTGAAAATTGTAATGAATACCACTGACCATTTGCTTATATTTACCATAAGACTGGACTAAATGCTCACGATAAGCTACATCTTCATGATTATCTAATTGTGCGACCTTAATGTGCTCTTCTGGCGGTAACCCCGCAGGCATACTGAAAGGAAAAATAAATTCATTCTCCGGTAAAGTTCGCAAAGTTACTTCATGAATAGCAGAAAGCCAACGCAATGTATCCTCTAATTTTTTCATCGGGGGAGTCACCAATTCCAACTGACTTTCTGCAAAATCTGTTTGAATGTAAGGGTGGAAACGACGATTACCAAAGGCTTTGGGGTGCGATGATGTCACTATTGAACCATCTGAATGCACCCGTTGACTTTCCTTTTCAATCCCAAAAGTGCCTTGCTGGAATAAGAGTTCTAGATGATGTTGTTTAATGATTTGCTGAATGTTCATATCCGTTCCTACTCAAGATGTTTGCTCTACATTATGTAAAAAGATTAATAAGTAACAAAGTAAGAAAATAGCATGAAATATAAAATTTTGATATAAATAAAAATATTTGATAATTATTTGCATTATCTGTTTTAAGTATATTAGAATGGGACAATTCTTGTTTTCAGAGAATTAGCTATATTCCCCTTCCCCCGATAATATAAAGGAGTTTTTATGAAAATTAAACATTTTCAAATTGCCGCCCTTACTGGCTTAATGGCATTTGCAGGCTTCGCTTCTGCAGATATTACCGTTTACAACGGACAACATAAAGAAGGTGCAAAAGCCGTTGCCGATGCGTTTACAAAAGCAACGGGCATTAAAGTGACCTTAAACAGCGCAAAAAGCGACCAACTTGCAGGGCAATTAAAAGAAGAAGGCGATAAAACCCCTGCTGATGTATTCTATTCTGAACAAACCGCGCCTTTCGCCGCGCTATCTGATGCGGGTTTATTAGAACCACTCTCAGCAGACACCATTAAACAAACTGCACACAAAGGTGTACCTGTTGCACCGAAAAAAGACTGGATCGCATTAAGTGGTCGTTCTCGTGTTGTGGTTTATGATCACACCAAATTATCTGAAAAAGACATGGAAAAATCCGTGTTAGATTATGCAACACCAAAATGGAAAGATAAAATTGGTTATGTTCCAACTTCAGGTGCATTCTTAGAGCAAGTTGTTGCGATTACTAAATTAAAAGGTAAAGATGCAGCACTTAAATGGTTAAAAGGCCTGAAAGAAAACGGTAAACTTTATGCGAAAAACAGCGTTGCTCTTCAAGCGGTTGAAAATGGCGAAGTACCAGCAGCGTTAATCAACAACTATTACTGGTATGCACTCGCGAAAGAAAAAGGTGCTGATAACCTCAAAACGCGTCTTTACTTTATTCGTCATCAAGATCCCGGTGCATTAGTAACTTATTCTGGTGCAGCGGTATTAAAAGGATCTAAAAATAAAGAAGAAGCGAAAAAATTCGTTGATTTCTTAGCAAGTAAAGAAGGGCAAGAAGCATTTGTTTCTGTACGTGCAGAATACCCACTTCGCTCTGATGTGGTTTCCCCATTTAACATGGAACCTTATGCGAAATTAGAAGCACCTGTTGTTTCTGCAACGACTTCTGAAGACAAAGACAACGCAAACAAACTTATTGAAGAAGCTGGTTTGAAATAAGTTTAATTTGCTATGCAATATAGGGCGTGTAATACACGCCCTTCTGTTATTTACTCTACACTAATATTTTCAAAGGATTTTTCTGTGTCTAATCGCCCACCTCGCTGGCTTATAGCCTTAATCGTGCTGATTAGTTTGCCATTATTACTCCCTTTTTTATATGTTATTGAGCGTGCTGCAGATGTCGGATTGGCTCGCAGCATTGAATTACTTTGGCGCCTAAGAATGTGGGAATTGCTCAGTAATACCCTACTTTTAATGGTATTTGTCACACTTTTTGCCATTATTCTCGGCACACTATGTGCGTTTTTATTAGAACGTTATCGCTTTTGGGGAAAAGGCTTTTTCCAAGTAGCCATGACGCTCCCTCTTTGTATTCCGGCTTTTGTCAGTTGTTTTACGTGGATCAGTCTTACCTTCAGAGTGGAAGGCTTCTGGGGAACCATCGGCATTATGACGCTGAGTTCTTTCCCGCTTGCTTATCTCCCTGTCGCGGCGACCTTAAAAAGACTCGACCGCTCTTTAGAAGAAGTGAGCCTTTCATTAGCTAAAAGCCATGCTTACACATTTTGGCATGCGATTTTTCCACAACTCAAACCCGCCATCGGTAGCAGCGTATTATTAATTGCGCTTCATATGTTGGTAGACTTTGGCGCCGTGTCTATTTTAAATTACCAAACCTTCACTACGGCAATTTTCCAAGAATATGAAATGGCCTTTAATAACAACACCGCCGCCTTACTTTCTGGTGTGTTAATGGTGATCTGTATCTTTGTTGTGATGGGGGAAATTCGTTTTAGAGGCACACAAACACTCTATCAAAGCGGCAAAGGCGTAATACGTCCGTATCCATTGAAAACCCTCTCAGCAGGAAAACAAATTTTAGTCGTAAGCTTTTTCACGACCATTTTTGTGCTCAGTATTGGTGTGCCGATTACTATGCTGATTTATTGGCTAACCGTGGGAAGTTCCATTGAAGGTGCGGTCGATTTTGGGGAATTTTTTACCGCCTTCACAAATTCACTGACTATATCAACACTGGGTGCAACACTTACCGTTATTTGTGCACTACCATTGGTATGGGCTGCGGTACGCTATCGCAGTAAATTGACGATTTGGCTTGATCGAATCCCTTATCTACTTCACGCTGTGCCAGGGCTTGTTATCGCATTATCATTGGTCTTCTTTACCATCAACTATGCCTATTCCCTTTATCAAACCTTTGCCATGGTTATCGTTGCCTACTTTATGCTTTATCTTCCAATGGCGCAAACGACCTTGCGTAGCTCGCTTGAACAAATGTCTAGTAACATTGAAAAGGTAGGGCAAAGCTTAGGCCGTAGCAACTTTTATATTTTCCGTACCTTAGTCATTCCAGCTATGTTACCGGGGATTGCGGCTGCCTTTGCTTTAGTATTTTTAAACTTAATGAAAGAGCTCACCGCAACCTTATTACTGACCCCTAATGACATTAAAACGCTTTCAACTGCGGTGTGGGAATACACCTCTGATGCACAATATGCGGCTGCAACGCCTTATGCCATTATGTTAGTGCTATTTTCAGGGATTCCTGTATTTTTACTGAAACGATACGGTTTTAAATAACGAGAAGATAAAAATGACAACATTACTCGACATTAAAAATTTGAATAAATCCTTTAACGGACACCAGGTTCTGCACAATATCTCTCTGCAATTAGAGAAAGGTGAAATTCTATTTCTTCTTGGCGCATCTGGTTGTGGAAAAACCACCTTATTGCGTAGTATTGCTGGTTTTGAACAACCAACAAGCGGTGAGATTTGGTTAAAGAATCAACCTATTTTTAAAGAAAATCTCAATGTGCCGACCCAGCAACGCAAATTAGGCTATGTGGTACAAGAAGGCGTGCTATTTCCTCATTTAAATGTTTACCGCAATATTGCTTATGGCTTAGGCGATGGCAAAGGGAAAACGGAAGAGGAAAAACAACGCATCGAAGAAGTGATGAAACTCACGGGTATTAGCAGCTTAGCGGACCGTTTCCCTCATCAGCTTTCTGGTGGTCAACAGCAACGTGTTGCACTTGCTCGAGCACTTGCACCAAGCCCTGAGTTAATCCTGTTTGATGAGCCATTTAGTGCGTTAGATGAACATCTAAGAAATCAAATTCGTTACGATATGTTACAAGTATTAAGAGAAAGTGGTTCCTCTGCCGTATTCGTGACCCATGATCGCGATGAAGCACTATGTCATGCTGACAAAATCGCAGTGATTCAAGAAGGGAAAATTCTCCAAATTGCGACACCTAAAACGCTCTATTGGTCACCTCAGTATTTGTCTATTGCTAAATTTATTGGGGACAGCATTATTCTTCCTGCAACATTAAAAAACGATAGCATCGCGACCTGTCAATTAGGTGAAATTGCCATCGAAAATAAAGGAAATGGCCATACGCAAGGGAAAGTGTTATTCCGCCCTGAGCAATTCTCTCTTGCGAAAAAAATCCAAGACCCGACCGCTTCTTTTAAAGGTGAGATTAAGCGAATTGAATCAAGAGGACGAGCGATCAATATTTGTATTGATGTTTGCGGTTATGAATTGAATATCAATGAAGATCTCATCAACGAATACCATACTGACGAACAAGTCACCATGTATTTGTATGGGAAAGGGGTATTCTATAATGACTAAAAAAAGGCGGAACACATTGTTCCGCCTTTTTATATGATTTAATGACCAAGTGATTTTCGCATTTTGATGTTGAGCATTTCAACTACTGTTGAGAAGCCCATTGCAAAGTAAATGTAGCCTTTTGGAATATGAATATCCAAACTTTCAGCAATTAAACTTACTCCAACTAAAATTAAGAATGCTAAGGCTAAAATCTTCAATGTCGGATGGGTATCAACAAAATTACCAATTGGTTTCGCTGCAAACATCATCACACCTACTGCAATCATAATTGCCAAAATCATCACTGGAAGGTGGTTTGCCATCCCTACCGCAGTAATCACTGAGTCTAAAGAAAACACAATATCTAAAATCGCAATTTGGATTAATACACCCAAATAACTGACTTTCTTCTTATTATTCTCTTCTTCATGATGTGATTCAGGATGCATCGCTTCTTTGATTTCACCTGTACTTTTCATAATCAGGAATAAGCCCCCAAGGAATAAAATCAAATCGCGACCCGAAATTTCCTGACCGACTAAAGTGAATAGTGGCTCCGTTAATTTCATCATCCAGGAAAGAGAAACAAGAAGTAAAATACGAGTAATCATCGCTAATCCAAGACCGATAATACGACCAGATTGGCGTTGATTCGCGGGTAAACGTCCTACTAAAATACTAATAAAAATAATGTTATCAATACCCAAGACGATTTCAAGAGCGGCCAAAGTAAGCAATGAAATCCATGCTTCAGGATCAACAAGCCATTCAAACATAATATGTTCCTATATAAAATCCGAAAGGTTGAATCATAGACAGTTCACGTAGAAAATCAAGATTTTTCCTAACTTTTTAAGGTCTCGAAAATCTTTTCTGCTAACGCTTTAGAAATACCGGGTACTGAGGCGATTTCATCCAACGTAGCATTTTTCACACCTTGTAATCCTCCTAAATATTTCAACAAGGCTTGACGTCGTTTAGCGCCTACCCCTTCAATGGTTTCCAATCCACTTTGGGTAAAGGCTTTTTGGCGTTTTTGACGATGGCCGCTAATTGCATGATTATGGCTTTCATCTCGAATATGTTGGATTAAATGCAGTGCAAGGCTATCATCCGGCAAGTGAATCTCACGATCTTGTTTGCTGATAATCAACACCTCTTGTCCTGCTCGACGATCCACACCTTTTGCTACACCAATTAAGTGCGGTCGATTTTTATCCCATTTTACGTTGAGGTGATGAAAAACCTCTAAGGCACGATTAAGCTGCCCTTTACCACCATCAATAAAAATAATATCGGGGATTTTATCTTCATCAAGATCGCGATCGTAACGTTTCTTTAAGGCTTGCTCCATCGCTGCATAGTCATCACCACCCGTAATACCTTCAATATTAAAACGGCGATAATCTGATTTCAGTGGGCCTTCTTGATTAAATACCACGCAAGATGCCACGGTTTGATTACCCATCGTATGACTAATATCAAAACATTCCATACGTTTAATTTCAGGCATATCGAGCAATTCGCAAAGGGCTTGATAACGCTCGTGCATTCGAGAAGATTGTTTGAGTTGGGTCGCCAAAGCCGCTTTGGCATTAATTTGTGCTAGTTGTAGATATTTACCTTTATCACCTTTAGCGGATTCTTGTATCACTACTTTTCTACCGGCTTGTTCAGTTAATAAGGCCTCAAGCTCGGCTTTTTCATCTAATTTATGATCCACAATAATACTATTAGGAATACTTCTGCCCTGATGACCTTGCAAATAAAACTGCCCCACAAACGTCGCCGTTAATTCAGATAAATCTGTATTAGCGGGCACTTTCGGGAAATAACTGCGATTACCTAATACTTTGCCTTGACGAATAAACATCACCTGAACACAAGCTAAACCATGCTGATACGCAATAGACATAATATCCATATCGTCCAAACGCTCATTGGATACAAATTGTTTTTCGATAACCGCGCGAACCGCTTGAATTTGATCTCGATAACGCGCCGCACCTTCAAAATCTAAGTCTCGGCTCGCCTGTTCCATTTTGCCGATGAGGTAATCTAATACTTGCTGATCTTTCCCTTGCAAAAATAATCGAGCTAATTCAACTTGTTGGTTATATTCCTCATCAGTCACATAACCTGGCACACAAGGTGCAGAACAACGCCCGATTTGATATTGCAAACAAGGGCGGGAACGATTGTTATAAACCGAATTTTCACATTGACGAACAGGGAATAATTTTTGCATTAACGACAAGGTTTCACGCACTGCACCTGCATGAGGATAAGGCCCGAAATACTCACCTGCAATTTTTTTCGTTCCGCGATAAGAAGTAATGCGAGGATGGCGTTCTTTCGTCAATAAAATAAAAGGATAGGATTTATCATCTCGCAATAATACGTTATAACGAGGTTGATAAAGCTTAATGAAATTATGCTCAAGCAATAACGCTTCTGTTTCAGAAGAAGTAATCGTCGTATCAATATGATAAATTGACGACACCAAGGCTTCTGTTTTTTTGCTGCTTAAGTTTTTGCGGAAATAGCTGGAAAGTCGCTTTTTGAGATCTTTCGCTTTGCCCACATAAATAACCTGATCTTTATCGTCATACATACGATAAACACCAGGTTCATGAGAAACATCTGAGAGAAACTTTTTAGAATCAAACATCAATAAAAACTACGCCAAAATTGACCGCACTTTTTCTAAATCTTCAGCTGTATCTACACCAACAGCCGGGACTTCTTTCGCCAATTCCACATGGATACGCTCACCGTACCACAATACACGGAGTTGCTCTAATTTCTCTAAGTTTTCTAACTGCGTTGGTGCCCATTGCACATATTGTTTAATAAAGCCTGCACGGTAAGCATAAATACCGATATGACGAAGATACGCATTAGCCAGTTGTGCTTTTGAGGTATCCTCTAATTGCATAAATTGATCACGATCGTAAGGAATCACTGAACGAGAGAAATACAACACATAGCCATTTTTATCCGTAACGACTTTCACGGCATTTGGATTAAATAACTCTTCCGCTTTGTGAATTTTCACTGCAAGTGTCGCCATATTCACGTTAAATTTCGCTAAATTCTCTGCCACTTGACTCACAATAACAGGCGGAATTAACGGTTCATCCCCTTGGATGTTTACAATGATTTCATCATCAGCAATACCAAGCTTACTTACCACTTCCGCTAAACGCTCCGTACCAGAATTATGCGCTTCTGATGTCATACACACTTCTGCCCCAAAAGCTTTTGCCACATTTTCAACTTGTTCGTTATCTGTGGCAATAATTACTCGGCTCGCACCTGATTGTTGAGCTTTCTCAAAAACATGTTGAATCATGGATTTACCGGCAATATCCGCTAAAGGTTTACCCGGTAAGCGGCTCGATGCAAAACGAGCAGGGATAATAACTGTAAATGACATAAGTATTCCTTATTCTTTCAATGTTTCGGCTTTCTCTGCCAACAATACAGGCACGCCGTTTTCAATAGGATACGCCACTTGCTCAAAAGGGCAAATGAGTCGTTGATTTTCTTGATCGTATTTCAATCTTGCCAAACACCGTGGGCAAGCGATCACGTCTAATAATCGAGGATTGAGTTTCTCACGCATATTTCACTCGAATAGGGTTAAACCAAATGACGAATTTTTTCCCACAATTGTGGAAGTTTTTGGCCTTGATTTTCAGCCTCTACAATCTCCGCATCAACGGGAACATACCACCAATTCTCTTTAGCAAACGCTTGGCATTTTACGGCATCCTTTTCCGTCATAAAGAGCGGTTGATTTTCAGCGAGTTTTTCTAATAATTGTGGCTCAAAATGTTGATGATCTTGAAAAGCTTTCGTATTGGCTAAACGAATATTTAAATTTTCCAACATCATGAAAAAACGTTGGGGGTTGCCAATTCCCGCGATGGCTGAACCTTGAGTAAATTCACTTAACAAGCGTTTTTCAGCCGTCACTAAATTAATCGCATAGTGAGGAACGAGCGTCATAACCGCATCAGAATAAGCGTTTTTTCCACCATTGGTAATCACAAAGTCCACATTTTTTAAACGACTTGGTAATTCACGCAAAGGCCCTGCCGGCAAAACAAAGCCGTTCCCTAAAGCACGTTCTGCGTCCATCACCACAATTTCAATATCACGCTGCAACTTATAATGTTGTAATCCATCATCCGAAATAATCAGATCGCAATCCTGTGTTTTCAAAAGTAATTCGATAGCTTGCTGGCGATTCGGTGAAATCACCACAGGCACACCTGTTCTTTTGGCAATTAAAACAGGTTCATCGCCCCCTTGAACAGGATCGGTTTCAGGTGTAACAAGTAAAGGATAGGTTTTAGATTGGCTACCATAGCCACGAGAAATCACGCCTACACGTAATCCTTGTTTTTGTAACTCTTCCGCTAGCCACACTACAACAGGGGTTTTACCATTTCCGCCAACAGAAAGATTGCCGACAATAATGACCGGTTTTGGCGATTTATAAGAGGATAAGATATTCAGGGAAAATAATGCTCGGCGAATTTGGCTAATCAACCAAAATAGCAGTGAAAAAGGAAGAAGCAACCAAGCAAGCTTTGAATTAGAGTACCAAAAAGGCATTTCATTTATCCTATATTGATTTTGGGCGAACACATTGGTTCGCCCTTATTATATTATCCGCTAAACTGCATACTGTGTAATTGTTTATACGCACCATCAAGTGCTAATAAATCTTGATGCGTACCACGTTCTTTAATTTCACCGTGTTCAATGACTAAGATTTCATCGGCATTTTCAATGGTTGATAAACGATGCGCAATCACCAATACCGTACGATCTTTCTTCAGTTCCTCTAATGCAGATTGGATCGCACGTTCAGATTCTGTATCGAGTGCAGACGTCGCCTCATCTAAAATTAAGACCGGTGAATTACGCAATAGCGCACGAGCAATCGCTAAACGCTGACGTTGCCCACCAGAAAGAGTTGCCCCATTTTCACCAATAACGGTATCAAAGCCTTGTGGAAGTTTCTCGATAAATTCAAGGGCATAAGCTGCTTTTGCTGCTTCAATAATTTGCTCACGCGTGTATTTATCTTCTGCCGCGTAAGCAATATTATTGGCAATCGTATCGTTAAATAAATGTACTTGTTGAGAAACGACAGAACAATTCTCACGTAAATTAGATAAACGATAATCTTGAATTCTCACGCCATCTAATAAAATCTCGCCTTCGTCAATATCGTAGAAACGCGTCACCAAATTAGCAATCGTTGATTTCCCCGAACCTGAACGTCCCACTAATGCCACAGTTTTGCCTGCAGGCACATAAAAAGAGATATTATTTAAGGCTTTCTCTTCTTTACCCTCATAAGCAAAACTCACATTTTTAAATTCTAAATCACCTTTTGCAGGTTCTGCTTTATATGTGCCATTATCTTTCTCTGTTTCTAAATCTAAGATGGCAAATAATGTCTGACAAGCCGCCATACCACGTTGGAACTGTGAGTTAACATTCGTCAAAGATTTTAACGGACGCATCATCGCTAACATGGAAGAAAAGACCACCGTGAAAGAACCCGCAGTTAAATTATCATCAGCAATTAATGGTGTCGTTGCTAAGTAAAGCACTGCTGCCAACGCCAAAGAAGCAATTACTTGCACAACTGGATCTGAAATCGCATCAGCAGTCACCATCTTCATACCTTTGCGACGCATATCGTTACTGACTTTATCGAAACGCTCTTCTTCAACTAATTGTCCACCAAAAGACAGCACCACTTTATGCCCTTTTAGCATTTGTTCCGTTGCAGAGGTCAATTCCCCCATGGAATCTTGCATGTTTTTACTAAGCTTACGGAAAATCTTAGATACCATGCGAATCAGTACTGCAATAATCGGGCCAATGACGAAAAGTACAAGTGTTAATTCCCAACTGGTATAGAACATCACAACAAGCAACGAAATTAAATAGGCTCCTTCGCGAACAATCGTCACTAATGAACTAGATGAAGAGTTCGCTATCATTTCTGAATCGTAGGTAATACGAGAAAGCAATTTGCCTGTTGAATTACGATCAAAGAAACTTACTGGCATAAACATTAAATGTTTAAACAAACGACGGCGCATAATCATCACTACTTTACCGGATACCCACGCCAGGCAATAAGTAGAGACAAAGTTGGTCACCCCACGCAATATAATCATACCAACGACAACAAATGCCATCATTTTCAAGAAAGAATGATCGGCTTTTCCGAAACCATCATCAAGCAAAGGCTTAAGCATATAAATCAAACCTGAATCTGCCAAAGCATTAAAAATTAAAGCAAAAGCGGCGACTAATAAGCCTGATTTAAACGGTGAAATCATCGGCCATAAACGCTTAAAAGTTTGTGTGGTTGAGAAATCTTTATCTTGCATAGCTTATTCTTACATCAATTATCTTAAAAAAATTGGCTGCATTGTACCTGTTATTTCGGGGATAATCCAATTACACGGGCAAACCAAGGTGAAAAATCTCCTCTCGCCTTTTCAATTTCAATGCCCTTTTCAGTAAAATTTAACCTTATATGACCTGAAATAGCGGTATTTTCGACCGCACTTTGATAACGATTTAACCGTTCAATCACGGTTGGATGAGGAAAATTCCACGCATTCCATCGTCCACTTGAAATTAAGGCCATATCCGGTTTTATCTGTCCCAGTAAAAACTCGCCTGTTGAAGTTTTACTACCATGATGCCCCACCTGTAACACGTTAATCTTGCCTGCTTTTTCAGCAAAAGATCTTTCTGTTGCCACATCAGCATCACCAGTTAAAAGGATCTGATACTGCCCATCCGTTAGTAAAATTACGCAAGATTGCGGATTTTCCGCCCTGTCTGTAATTTGTGCAGGTGAAAGAACTTTAAAATCAAGTCCTCGCCATTGCCATTGTTTACCCTGAAGACAAAAAGTGCGGTACGTTTCACCATAGTTTTTGCGAGAAGGTGTGATCAACTTTATATCTGGGTACGCAGCTAAAATCGCTTTCGCGCCGCCTGAATGGTCATTATCATCATGGCTTAAAATCAAGGTTTCAAGTTCAATCCCTTCCCGTTGAAGATAAGGTAATATTTCTAATTCCGCCATAGAAGCGCCACCTATCCCACTCTGCCATGCGGGTCCTGTGTCATACAACACGCCTTTCCCCTCTTTCACAATTAAGGTTGCTAAACCTTGTCCAACATCTAACGTATCTAACTGCCATTTGGGTTTCGTAAAATATCGATACCCAAGCGTGCTAATACAAACACTAAAAACAAGAATTACGCCCCAAAGAGCTCGTTTATACTCTTCTGGTGATAAGATTTTTGTGTTATTTAATGTGAAAAATTGACTTAATTTTAATGGTGTATTTTTTGTTTGAGCTTGAGATGAAAAATACAATCCACATAACATGCTGCCAAAAACAAGGCTTAAAAGTGCGGTCAGAATGAGGGATAAATTAATCGAAATCGGCATATACGAGCCTTGGAAAAAACTGAGGCATTGTGTAATACCTTGAGCAATCGCATTTGAAAAATGCCAAGAAGAAAATGCGCCATTCGTTAACACCGCAAAGAGAATCAATGGCACAAGTAAGAAACTATACAAGGGCACCGTAATTAAATTCGCCAAGAATCCATTTAACGCCATCCCATTAAAAAAGAAAAGCTGAATAGGCGTGAATAAAATCAGCAACCCTAACTGCAAATGAAACAAGCCCAAAATCCACCGCACTTTGCGGGATAATTTTTGATGTTGCCACTCGATTATTGATAAGGGAACATATCGGTACCATACAATCAGGCAGGTAACAGCACCAACTGAAAGCCAAAAGCTAACCGAAAGTGGCATAAGTGGATCACAAAAAAGCAGAAATGCCACGACCAAACAAAGCATTTTCGAAGGCGTGTAATATCGTCGCGAAAATTGAAGGATTGCAATAAAAAGCAATGCCATCATTGCACGGAAGGTCGGTAAACTAAATCCGGCTAAATAGGCATAACCTAAAGCAATCAACACACCAAAGCAAAGTGGAAACCAGGGTGAAATAAAGCGTGTAGGCAGTGCGAGTTGCAAGAATCGAGCAAAGAAAAAGCCTATTCCCATTGCTAAACCAATATGGAGCCCTGAAATGGCAATCAAATGTGCCGTATTCGTTTGTTGGTAAATCAGCCATGTTTTATTATCTAACCAAGCCCGCTCACCAAATGCCAATGCAATAAGCAAGCCTTGCAAAGAAAGCCCCTCTGTCTGATTGAGGCTAGTCTGTAGAAAATGTGTGCGGTAAGAAAAATCTTCGCTCATTTTGACCGCACTTTTCACATTTCCAACGGCAATAATCCTTTTGGAAAAATACCATTGCTGTCGATCAAATCCCCCATGATTAAGTCTTGCAGAAATAGGTCGAAGTTTTACATCAGCCCGCCAAATTTCACCTACTTGTGGCTTTTCCGGCGCTTTCCAATTAATAAAAATCTGTTGTTCTTTCCCATCAAATAATGACGTTTTTGCAACCAACGTTTGATAATCTTGTTGATGAAGAATTTCTGAGATATAAAGATCTAAGGTGATTTTATTTGGTAAACTTGAAATTTTCTCTGCTTGTCCCAATAACGATAAAGCAGGTGAATGCGCATAAGCCAAAGTAAGCAAAAACAAGATACCGCTCATGCAAAAATTTCTAGCTTTAAAATAATTGAACCAATGGGAACAAAGTGTGGTCATAACCAGCAATAAAATGCCCAGCCCTGCTCGTTGCCAGGTAAACAGTAAAAAATCAGGTACTACAAGCAAGGATAAGGCTGAAACAATAAACATCATGCACAGTTGAAATAGCGTGATTTTCATTTTAAGTGTTATTTATAGCGAAAAATAAGGCAAGCTAACCTTAAGCTTGTAGATACGCAAATGAATATGTCGTTTTTTGCGATCACGATCGCAAATTTGAAATTTCTAGACTAAATTTATTTGCTAAATAGGTGAAGTTCTGCTATTTATATCGCCCTTAAAATAACAGGGTTCTAATGTCAGCTATTTTTAGTTGCTCTGAACAAACTAAAACAAGACAGGATGTCATAAAAAGTCTGTAACATAATTAGGAGTTATCTATGTCTAAGGCCTCTCTAAGTTTGCTGGATTTGGCTGGTGTTAAGCCTTATCAACCTAAAAAAGGTGAAGAATATATGAATGAAGATCAAATTCTTCATTTCAGAAAAATTTTAACTGCGTGGCACGAGCAAATTGTGGAAGAAGCATCAAGAACAGTTGCTCACATGCAAGATGAAGCATCAAACTTCCCTGATCCGGCTGACCGTGCGACGCAAGAAGAAGAATTCAGTCTTGAATTACGTAACCGCGATCGTGAACGTAAATTAATGAAAAAGATTGAATACACATTGAAAAAATTAGATACCGATGATTTCGGTTATTGTGATTCTTGTGGCGAAGAAATTGGCATTCGTCGTTTAGAAGCACGCCCTACTGCTGATCTTTGTATCGATTGCAAAACCCTTGCTGAAATTCGTGAAAAACAAGTCGCAGGTTAATTTATTTAAGTAACCCAACAAAAAAGTGCGGTCAAAAACAACCGCACTTTTCGTGTTTTTATCAAATGCGTATTGAACATAGAGAATGGAGTAAATTATTCTTACTTATATAAAAAATTTATTTGGTAAAAAAACTAAAAAAGAAACCGAAACCAATATAAATTCGCCCGTTCCAAAAACGGAGCCAAAAAGCAAAAAATCTAACGTTTCAAAAACAGAGCGTTCACAACCCAAGATCGCCCCGTCCTCTTCTCACCATAAAAAAACCAACACTCAAGTGTCTCGTTACGACAAACATAGCGTGAAAGCCTCTCATTTCGGCATTAATCCACGTATGTTTAGTCGTAATGCCATTACTGTGGTAGAAAAATTGCAACGCCAAGGTTATGAGGCTTATATCGTAGGGGGCTGTTTGCGTGATTTATTATTAGGTAAACATCCAAAAGATTTTGATGTGGCAACAAACGCTCGTCCAGACCAAATTCAAGCGGTATTCCAACGTCAGTGCCGTTTAGTCGGTCGTCGTTTCCGTCTTGCGCATATTATGTTTGGTCGCGATGTAATCGAAGTGGCCACATTCCGTGCAAACCATTCGGATGCGCGCAGCGAAAATCAAGCGAAACAAAGCGATGAAGGGATGTTATTACGTGATAACGTGTATGGCACCATTGAACAAGATGCTGAACGCCGTGACTTTACTGTAAATGCTCTTTACTACAATCCGCAAGATAATACATTGCGTGATTATTTCAACGGGATTGATGATCTGAAAAACGGAAAATTACGTCTGATTGGTGATCCAGTGACTCGTTATCAAGAAGATCCCGTGCGTATGCTACGTTCTGTGCGCTTTATGGCGAAATTGGATATGTTCTTGGAAAAACCAAGTGAACAACCAATTCGTGAGCTTGCGCCATTACTGAAAAATATTCCACCAGCGCGTTTATTCGATGAAAGTCTAAAATTATTGCAGTCTGGCAATGGTGTAAAAACCTATAAATTACTGCGTCAATATGGCTTATTTGAACAGCTTTTCCCAAGCTTAACGCCTTATTTCACCGAAAATGAAGACAGCCTTGCGGAACGAATGATTTTAACTTCGTTAAATTCAACTGATGAACGTATTGCCGATAAATTACGTATCAATCCAGCCTTTTTATTTGCGGCATTCTTCTGGTATCCATTACGCGAAAAAGTGGATGTGCTGAAAAATGAAGGTGGCTTAAACAATCACGATGCCTATGCCCTTGCGACAAATGAAGTGCTTGATCAATTATGCCGATCATTAGCCGCACCTCGTCGTCATACATCCGTTATTCGTGATATTTGGATGTTGCAATTACAATTGCTTAAACGCACGGGTTCTCACCCTGCTCGCACGATGGAACATCAAAAATTCCGTGCAGCCTTTGATTTATTGGCAATGCGTGCTGAAGTGGAAGGCGGTGAAACCGTTGAGCTCGCAAAATGGTGGCATGAGTACCAACTCAGTAATCAAGAACAACGTCGCCAATTGGTTCAAGAGCAACAAAAATTGCATCCTGCACCGAAGAAAAAATATTACCGCAGACGTAAACCGAAGGCGGCTAACTAATGATTCAAGTGTATATCGCCCTTGGCAGCAATTTAAATACGCCTACAGAACAATTAAATTCGGCATTAGAGGCAATTTCTGCGCTACCTAATACCGAATTAAAATTGGTGAGCGGATTTTATCAAAGCAAACCATTAGGCCCTCAGGATCAACCGGATTATGTAAATGCGGTAGCGATGATCGAAACCACTCGCCCACCTTTAGCCTTGCTTGATGAATTGCAACGCATCGAAAATGAACAAGGTCGTGTGCGTTTACGTCGTTGGGGTGAGCGTACACTGGATTTGGATATTCTGCTTTATGGCGATCAAATCATTCAAAATGAACGCTTAACGGTGCCTCATTACGATATGAAAAACCGTGAATTTGTGATTGTGCCGCTTTATGATATCGCACAAGATTTGGTTTTACCGGAAGGGGAAAAAGTCGCCAATTTGGTGAAAGCCTTTGAAAATCATCAAATGCATAAAATCAAAAATAGCGAGAAAATTAACCGCACTTAACTCAAAACAAAAGGGCTGATATTCACTATCAGCCCTTCTTTTTTACCTATCAAGCTAGGCGGCAACGGAAACAAAGATTTCTGTGCCGATAATCACACAAATAAAACCAACCAACATTGGGACAGACATACGTTTTACGACTTCAAATGGTGAAATTTTTCCCATCCCTGACACAGCCACAACCACACCAGAAACCGGTGATAAACCACGACCTAAGTTAGAGGCTTGTAACATTGGAATGGTTAAGAACGCCGGGTTGACGCCCATTTGAGTGGCTAATTTTGGAATTAATTCTGCAAAAGCATAGAACGCCGCGTTACCTGAACCTGTCGCCATCGTTGCTAAAATGGTAATCACCGCAAGTACTAACATCATAAAGAATGCTGAACCGCCGAAGCTTTGTGCAGAGTCGATTAAATTAGTGATAAACCCGATTGTACTTAAACTTTGTGCAAATACGCCCGCCGCCACTAAAAGCATCACCACGCCTGCAAAGGCATCTGCCATACCGCGATATGCCACCACGAGGTTATCAAAGGTTTGTTTGGCGTTGAAGCTACGTAAGAAATCCACTACTGCAGTAATGATAAAGCAAAGCACCATTACGGTGACAATGTGTAAATTTGGTAAGCCCCATTTACCGTCAAAAATCAATACGCCAATAATGGGTAATAATGGCAAAATCGCATAATAGTTTGGTGCAGTAGTTTTAATTTCATCTGCATTCAAACGTTCTACTTGCACGCCTTCTTTTTTATCTAAATAACGCTGCCAGAAGAAATGCGCCACAGCAATCCCTAGAATAGCAAAAATTGAAACCGGCAATGCGGTGCCAAAGGCAAACTCACCTAAAGGAATTTTTGAAATTTCAGCAGAAAGCACCACATCGCCCGATGTTGGAGAAAGGATAATGGAAATTGGCGATGCACAAATTGCTGCCGCAGCCCCACGTGAAATCCCCACGTTTACCATTACAGGGAACAATGTTGCCATTAATAACACGCCTAAACCCGTTGCAGATGCCACGGCAAAAGACATCAAACATGCAAGGAAGTAAGCAAATACCATTAAAATATAAGGTGAACGGATATTTTTTAGTGGTTTTGAAACCAGTTTCACCACTACATCGTTCGCGCCAAGATGGGTCATGTACACAGAGAAACCACATAACACCATAATCATCAAGCCTAAGCCGCCACCACGATTACCGAGTAGATATTTCACATATTCTAAAATATCAAAATAGGTGGAACCTGTGCTTTTCACGCCTTCCGGTAAAATCGAATGTCCCATCAGCACTGAAATGAATAACAAGACCAAGCCACCGAACATCAACACACCGGTCGCTGAATAGCCTTTCACGATATAATATGCCACCAAGACAATGGCAATCAAACCTATAATCAGATCCATAATTTACCTCTTTATTAAAATAATAATATCAGCAAGATAGCGATTGAATTGGCAATTGTAAATCAGTTCAATACGAAAATTTGAGATAGATCACAAAAAGATTTTGGGGAGAAAGTGCGGTTGGTTTTGGAGGTGTTTTTCAAATTAATAATATTAGGAAAATTCATTATTCAAGTAGTTAATGGATATCAACGCAAAGCCCGTACACCTGTATATACTACAAATCATTCGAGAAAAGCTATTCTCTATATCATTAGTATTTTTTTTTAATTAGAGTTAGAATAAAATGAGAATAAGTAAAACATCATATAAACATAAGACCGTTATACATTAAACAATAAGGAACCTGAGAATGAGCGTTTTAACATCTGAAAATAAAAGATATATATCCTCATGTGAGTTTAAAATAACATCAAGGAAAGATAAAAATTTTGTCTTTAACATAGATGATATTGCTCAGAACTTAATTAATAACTACCCAAATAATGTTTATTATAGAAATAATAAAAAATCAGCATATAGAGTGCTAAAAGCAAAAGTTATAGCTAATAAATATCTAGTTATTTTTATGCAATATGCAAATAAAGCTGCATCAGATCCAGCATTTGCCAATACTATAAATGGAAAATCCAGAATAATTAAAAAAAACAATGATGAAGGTGTTGCCTGCTCTGGTCATTTAGTTATAAACATTAAGGATAATGATCCATTAATGAAAAATCAATTTAAAGCCAGCTTTGAAGACATTCAAGGGTTAAGCCGAAATATGGTATGCTGTTTAATTAACCATATTTTATCTAAACTTAAAGTACAAGATCCCCAAGATCCGCAAAAAACACATACTCCATATGTAGAACTAACTTACTATGCATCAAATACATTTGAAGAACAGCTAGAAAATGGAAAAATTGAATCAATAGTTGCGTATAAAGAAAATATCTCACATTCATGTATTCTAGACAATGATGATAACGATAATATTCAATATAAAGAAATTCATAAATTAGAATTTAAAACACCTTTAAAACAACAACTTTCTAATCCGTTTGACCTCATTAAAAAAGTACTTGGAATATCTAAGGAATTAGGATTTAACAAGATTAAAATAACACATGAAAGTGAAAAGAAACAACAAAGTGCGAACTACTCAATGGATGCACAAGAGCCCTCTATCGATGAAGTTATTAAAGATATGAGACTAGCACCATTTATTAGCAAAGAACCAATTACACTAGCAAATTCATTAAGTATGTGCGAGTGTAAATGGAGCAGTGAGCTAATCCGAGAAATGATAAAAAGATTATGATTATAGGAAAACTATTTTCGCCATTAAATTACCTAAGAATCTTTCATATTGAAAAGTTATTCTTTGATCTCTTTTTGCCTATTTTATTTACAATATTATTTATGACAATTAATAATATTCTTCCAAACAAAATACCTATATTAGGAGATAAAGGTATTGTTTCTCTTGTAAATGGAATAGTTCAGATTCTCGCTGGATTCTATATAGCCTCACTTGCGGCAATATCTACAGCATCATTACCATTATTAGATCAAGAAATGAAAGGGATTCCTCCTAAATTTTTAGGAAAAAAAAGCAATCAAACAATAACAAGACGGCTTTTCTTAACCCATCTTTTTGGGTATCTAGCTTTTATGAGCTTATTTATCTACTTCCTTGGTGGGTTATGCCAAATAATAAAATCTAACATTGAAATATTTTTAAACGGAACTGAATTTAAAAGTGGAATTAAAAACTCCCTAACATTCATCTATATGTTTATAATATTCAACCTAATATTTAGTACTATACTAGGCTTGTTTTTTATGATAGAAAATAACATAAATAAGAAAATTAACAATACGTAAAAATATACACTAATAATACTACCATATAAGAATATTATAACTATTTATCTGAAATCAAATTCAAAATCCGCTTATCCGACACCTGATACTTAGTACCCAACTGCTGCGCAAATAAACTCACACGCAATTCCTCAATCATATAGCGAATTTCCGCAATTTCATCAGAAATTGGTTTAGATTTCGGTAGTTTTGCAAGCAATTGTTGGTAAGCTTGTTGCACTTGTTCCACACGTAGCATTGCCGCACGATCGCGATTTACATCTTGAGCCAGTTTATCGATACGTTTATCAATAGCTTGTAAATAACGTTGTAAATCCGGTAGGCGATCATAACCGCTCTTTTGCACAAAGCCTGGATAAATTAGCCCTGCTAATTGTGCCTTAATATCAGAAAAGGCAAAGGCCATAGTGAAATCCATTTTGCCTTTTAAGCGTTGGTTTAAGGCATGGTTAAGGGAGAGAATTTGCTCCACTTTCTGTGCAATATCTACGGTCACTTCGTTAAGATTTTCCCGCACGAAATCACGCAATTTTTCAAAGCCTGCTTCATCCCAAACAAAGCCGCCAAAATCGGCAATCAGTTTATCCACGGCACAAGCAATACAGTCATCAATCAAATCCAACACGCGACCGAATGGGGTAAAATACAGCCCTAATTTAGCTTTATTCGGCAATTTTTCATGCAGATATTTAATCGGTGATGGCACGTTGAGCAGCAACAAGCGACGCAAACCTTGTTGCATTGCCACTGCTTGCTCAAACTCTGTTTCAAACAGTTTGATACCTACGGCATCTTTTTCATCTACAATAGCCGGGAACGCTTTGACGCTAAAACCGCGTTGCTTTTGTTCGTAGCATTGTGGTAAATCGGCAAAACTCCAAATATGCAGCCCGCTTTGCTCAATGCCATCATCTGCCACAGCAGAAATACTTTCCTGCACACGATCTTTTAAGTTGAATTTCAGCTCGTCCAAATTCATAGATTCGGCAATTTTCTTGCCGTTTTCATCCACCACACGGAACGTCATTTTCAAATGGCTTGGAATTTGTTCCCAATTCCAATGTTCCGCTTCTACAGTAACGCCCGTCATACGATGTAATTCATAAATTAGCGTATCTAATAACGGTTTTTCCAACGGCACGGCACGACTTAAAAAAGCTTGGGCATAATTAGGTGCTGGCACGAAATTACGGCGATAAGATTTCGGCAGAGATTTAATCAGCGCAATCACCAGCTCTTCACGTAAACCCGGAATTTGCCAGTCAAACCCCGTCATTTCCACTTGGTTGAGCAATGGCAACGGAATATGCACGGTCACGCCGTCCGCATCGGTACCCGGTTCAAATTGGTAAGTTAATTTGAGTTTTAAATTGCCTTGATGCCAGAAATTTGGGAAGTCCAACTTGCTCACTTGTTCCGCATCATCATTAATCAAGAATGAGCGTTCAAAATTAAGCAATTCGGGATCTTTTTGCTGCGCCTTTTTCCACCAGGTATCAAAATGTTTTTGAGAGACCACTTCTGTGCCAATACGCTGATCGTAAAATTCAAAAAGCGTGCGGTCATCCACCAAAATATCACGGCGGCGGCTTTTGTGTTCCAACTCCTCTACTTCTCGAACGAGTCGTTGATTTTCTTTGAAGAATTTATGTTTGGTATTCCAATCCCCTTCCACTAAGGCTGATTGAATAAAGATCTCGCGGCTTACCGTCGGATCAATAGAACCGTAATTCACTGGTCGCGCAGCCACAATCGGCACACCGTAAAGCGTGACTTTTTCATCGGCAATTACCGCCCCACGGGATTTCGACCAACGCGGTTCTGAATAGGATTTTTTAATTAAATGCTCGGCAAGTGGCTCGATCCATTCTGGCTCGATTTTCGCCACCATACGCCCCCAAAGTTTGGAGGTTTCCACTAACTCTGCCGCCATCACCCATTTCGGTTGTTTTTTGAAAAGCACAGAATTGGGGAAAATTGCAAAATGGGCATTACGTGCGCCAAGATATTGTTGTTTCTCCGCTTCTTTTAAACCGATATGAGAAAGCAAGCCGCTTAAAAGTGCGGTATGAATTTGCTGATATTCTGCTTTTTCCGAATTAATCGACAAGCCCATTTCACGCACGGTTAAACGAATTTGATGATAAATATCCTGCCATTCGCGAATACGTAAATAATTTAAGAAATCCTTTTGGCATTGACGACGGAATTGGTTTTTACTCAATTCTTTTTGCTGTTCTTGTAGATAACGCCAAAGGTTTAAGAACGCCAAGAAATCCGATTTTTTATCAGCAAAACGACGATGTTTTTCATCGGAAGCCTGCTGTTTTTCTTGTGGGCGCTCGCGTGGATCTTGAATGGATAATGCGGCGACAATAATCATCACCTCATGCAATGCACCTTGTGATACAGCACTCAGTAACATTTTTGCCAAACGTGGATCCACAGGGAGTTGCGATAATTGGCGGCCTACTGCGGTTAATTGACGTTTCTCGCCTGCTTTGGTGCGAACCATTTCAAACGCCCCCAATTCTTCCAACAGTTTTATCCCATCTTGAATATGGCGTTTATCTGGCGCATCGACAAATGGGAAGGCTTCAATATCATCCAAACCCAATGCCGTCATTTGCAAAATAACAGAGGCTAAATTGGTGCGAAGAATTTCAGGATCGGTAAACTCTGGACGAGAATTAAAATCCTCTTCCGAATATAAACGAATACAAATCCCCTCGCTCACACGACCACAACGACCTTTACGCTGATTAGCAGAGGCTTGTGAAATAGGTTCAATCGGTAAACGTTGTACTTTGGTGCGATAACTATAACGAGAAATGCGCGCTGTACCTGGGTCAATTACATATTTAATGCCCGGCACGGTCAATGAGGTTTCCGCGACATTGGTCGCCAACACGATGCGATTTAAACCGCTTGGATGGAAAATTTTATTCTGTTCTTGCGCAGATAAGCGAGCAAAGAGCGGTAGAATTTCCGTATGTTTTAGATTTTGTTTTTGTAAGGCTTCGGCGGTATCACGAATTTCACGCTCACCATTCATAAAGATCAAAATATCGCCACGACCTTCCGCCTGCAGTTCATCCACCGCATTAAGAATGCCTTGTAGCTGATCTTGATCGTCTTCCTCTACTACCGGACGATAACGCACTTCAACAGGATAGGTTCTACCTGAGACTTCGATAATTGGGGCATTGTTGAAATGTTTGGAAAAACGTTCCACATCAATGGTCGCAGAAGTGATGATAAGTTTTAAATCACGGCGACGTGGTAAAAGCTGTTTCAGATAACCAAGAATAAAATCGTTGTTCAGGCTGCGTTCGTGGGCTTCGTCAATAATCAAACAAGAATATTGATTAAGGAAACGATCGTTTTGAATTTCTGCTAACAGAATCCCATCAGTCATCAACTTGATTTGCGTATCATCACTGATTTGATCGTTAAAACGGACCTTATAACCGACTAACCCGCCAAGCTCAGTTTCCAGCTCTTCTGCAATACGTGCTGCCACCGAACGAGCGGCAATACGGCGCGGCTGAGTATGGCCAATCATGCCCAAATTGCCGAAACCTAACTCCAAACACATTTTTGGCAATTGGGTGGTTTTACCTGAACCGGTTTCCCCTGCCACTACAATGACCTGATGTTCAGAAAGCAGTTTTTGGATTTCTGCTTTGCGTTGGCTAACGGGCAAACTCTCTGGAAAAACAATCGGATTTTTGACCGCACTTTTACGATTTTCTACACGTAATTGAGCCTGTTCAATCTGCAACTGGATTTCTGCAGCAACAGCTTGTTGAGCCTCTTGGCTTTTAATTTTTCCAATACCATGAATGCGGGCAGATAAACGACGTTGATCCACCAGCATAATATCCTTGAGTTTCGAAAAGAGAGATTGTTGTATCGGATTTAATTCACGTTTGACTGATTTGTTCTTCATACTGATTTACTTTTAAAACCACCGTAAGCCAAGCAAAGCCAACCAATTAAAAAGAGCGTACCGCCAATTGGTGTCACCCAAACAAGGAATTTGCCAGCACCAAGAGCAAGCGCATAAAGGCTACCGCTAAAGAGCAGAATACCATACGCCCAAGTGCCTGCAGCGAAATTAGCCATTTTATTTGTAACCAATGTTTCACGGCATAATTGCAAAATGCCAATCGCTAAAATCGCAATGGTATGGAACATTTGATATTTCACACCCGTTTCAATCCACGCTAATTCTTTAGGCTCTAAAACCTTGCTTAATCCATGTGCCGCAAAAGCACCAATCGACACACATAAAAAACCGCTTAGCCCAGCGATAAATAACCATTTGTTTTTCATTTAAAATTTTCCTATTAATACCGATAAAATCCCTGCGGCGATGAGAGGTCCCACCGGAATACCGCCTAAGAAAGATACACCAATAATCGTACCAATTAATAACCCTGTGACTAAAACAGGTTGTTCACTCATTAATGGCACGCCTTTCCCCGCGAGCCATGCGACAAATATTCCCGTTGTAATCGACACACCCATTTTCCAGTTTAAAAATGAACTGAGATCGGGCAGTTGGATTTTTCCCGACACTAACGGCGCTAGGACACCAATCGTTAAAATGATAATCCCGATTTTGACACCGTATTGTTCGAGTATAGGAATGTATTTGGATAATAAGGTTTGCTGCATGATTAACAGCACGGCGGCTGAGATGGTAATCGCGCTATTTTGGCTAATTAAACCTAAAACAATTAAGAAAACCAATAGCAACGCGACCATATTGAATTGTAATGTCATAATACCTCTAAAGTGCGGTCAAAAAACTGACCATTTTTATGCGTGTAAAGTTTTTGTAAATTATACCAATTTCTTGCTTTTCTGTGTTTTTTATTTAGTGAAAAAAAGCTAGAATACAAGTCAACTTTCTTCTCATACTCCCTGTTTTTACTAAGGTTTTTTGCCCTATGTCGAATGTCGTCAGCCCTGAATTAATTAAAACTGTTGTCCTCCTTGCTACCAGTGTCACTATCGTGCCGCTTTTTAAGCGTA
>JAWHBY010000006.1:0-52102 GCA_032568935.1 Parahaemophilus parainfluenzae | reverse complement strand
GAACTATATGTATTTGAACCTTGAGCAACAGAATTATGTTTCAACACACAGCCACCCGAAGGTGGCTGCTCCCTACATAAAAAAGCAAGAAAAATCAGCAAATTAAATACCGTATTTCGCTAACTGATTTTATGATAAGGAGTTTAGTCAGTATAACGGCCGTATTGCCGTTATACAAATAGATTAAGTCATCCAAATTGTTAAAGAAAACGAAGATCGCTATCCCATCAAGGTTTTAATGAGAACAACAGGTTAGCGAACTAAATGACAAGCACGTCTTTAAATACATCCACTGCCGGTTTTGCCCCATGATGCTCCACTTTATTGCGCCACTTACTGCCTAAATGGTAAAAACGCAGGCTATCACATGTGGGATCGTAGGTTTCCAACAGTTTGTTTTTCAATATGACCCATTGGTCAGGCGTGACATCACATTCAAATACCGAATATTGTGCCCGCACACCATAATCTAAGCAATGTTTTGCGATGCGGCGCAATCGCGCTTGACCGTTTGGATCGTCAAAAGAAATATCATAAGTAATCAGCATTAACATGGTTTATCTCATCAAAAACGGTGGATATTCCGCCAAATCCCCGCGCAAGTGCCGCGCTAACAGCATGGCCTGAATATATGGCAGCAAACCGATTTCCACTTCTTCACCTAAAAACGGATGAACGATTTTCTCCTGTTTTTTCGCCTGCAAGGCTTGAAACAACAGCTTACGCGCCTCCGCTTTCAGGCTAACAGCGCCGCTTGCCTCGATAACAAAATCCTGCGGTTTGATTTGCCCGCGGTTAATCAGCGACAACACCAGCCTATCCGCCCACCACGCACGGAATTCTTCCAAAATATCCTGCGCCAAACTGTCGCGTCCCGGTCGGTCAGCGTGCAAAAAGCCTACCTGCGGATCCAGCCCCACGCCTTGCAGCGCGCCGCTGATGTCCTTGCCTAGAATGCTGTACACAAACGACAACAGCGCATTCACCCCGTCTCTGGGCGGACGGCGGTTGCGCCCGTCAAAAGAAAAACCGCTTTTTTCGCTCAAAAGTTGCCCGAACACGCCGAAATAACGCGCCGCCGCATCGCCCTCAATACCGCGCACCACGTCCAGCTCCGCCGCGCCCTTTAACTGCCGCAGCGAAATATTCAACGAATCGACCGCACTTTGAATCGCCGCATTCTCGCCATAATTGCGAATCTGCCGCTGAAGCACCCGCTTACTCGCCTGAATCTTCGCCGCGATGATACTACGCGCAATCGGCACGGGATTTTGCTCCGACACCCGATACTGCGCCCGACGCAACAGCACATTACCGCTCTGCCGTCCCTGAAGCCGCCCCAAATAACGCCCGTTTTCGGTAAAAAACGCCAAATTCACATTATTTTCACCGCAAAACCCCAGCAGAAAAGGCGACACCAACACATTCCCAAAACAGAAAATATGCCCGATAGAATGCACCGGCAATTGCGCCACCTTCTTGCGCTCCTGCTCCACCACCAGCGTCTCCCGCTCCTTATGCAGATAGCTGCCTTGGGTGGTGATGTAGAGCGTGTTTTGCAGTTTGCGCATGGGTATAAAAACTCCTTGGATTTTGACCGCACTTTTATAATTTAATAAATCTAACTTTTAAATTCACTATTCCAAATTTGCTCACAAATAGCTTGATAAAGCTTTTGCCTTTCATCAATATCTTTTTTCTTAAATTCAACATGTGATTGAAATGGTAAATCTAAGTTATTTTTTAAATTAGTGAAATTGGGGTTATTTTCATATGCCAACGGGCAAAGTGATTTCACCAGTAAATTTTCTTTTATATAATGAGCATGCTTTTTCTCATATGGCAAATCCCCATATGATTGATTTGTACCCCGTGGCAATAATACCAAATCACCAATTCTATTTCGGTATTGTTTGAACTCATGTTCTTGACCAAATTCATCTTGATGACGTGAAAATTTATCAGCCCAAATATGCTCCACTTCAAAAGGCTTCCCTGTTTCTGGCTGATAATAACTTATGAAATTCGTATTTATTCCAGCTTTCTGTTCAACCCAAGCGGTAATTCGAGAGAGTAAAAATTTTACAAATCTATAATTCTGCCCATGAAGACGGAATTCACTCATCCCATCAAATGACTCTTGCATCTCAAACAGTTTTTTAGAAAATATCCCCATCAATTCATCAACATTTTTACCTCGAATCTCTTTAACCAAACTATACATAGTATAACGAATTGAACTTGCAGAAAATTTTCTAAAATTAATGGAGCGTCTTACTACAAACGTTTCAATATAGCGTGCAACAATATTTATCTTCTTACAAATTATTTCTTCACTATCATCAATATTCAATGGAGCTAACATCAATGGAAAACTTAGGGTTGGTGCAATACCCCAGTGACTTATATAATAGACATGCTCAAGTCCCACAGTTAGCATTTTTTGTGCGTTAAGTATCTTAATATAAGATTTTAGATAAAATTTAAACTCTTTCTGGACAAAATTTTCAAAGCTCTGTTCGTTATCCTCATTTAATCCAATTTTATTCAGATTATCTCTGACCCAACTATGGAAATGAGTCCCTATTTTTTCAAAATCTTCATTTTTGGAACCAACCTTACCTGAACGAATACTATCGGCATATTTAGCCCTTAACCAAGACTGGAAAAATCTTTGTTCCTCGTCCTTCTCAAAGGATTTGAGATCCATCATTGCCTTTTTCCATTGTTCATTAGATATTTTCCGCTTATCAGAATTTTTAAATCTAGATAAAAGAAATCCTTTTAGCATTTCAGACGGTGTAAGATTCAATCCTCGATCGTTCATTGTTTCAAAAATGGTATAAGCATTTTCATCAGAATATGCAACAATTTCCACCATAATAACGTTATATTTGAGCCAATCTATAAAGAATGGAAAAGATTCATTTTTTAACTCTTCTGGGAATGCTTCAGTTATATCCTGATAACGCTTTGCCATATTAATAGTTGAGTCGTCATCATCTTCATTTGGTGAATATTCACCATTATTAAACAATACTTCAAGACAAGGAATTCTTTCTTCCACTGTAATATTAAAAGATTTATTACCGCGAAGTTCTGAAAAAATCATGGACTCAATTTTCTCTGCTTGCTCCAATTCTTTTTGTAAATTATTAAGATAAATTAAAAACAAAGTAAGTGAAGTTAAGCGCTGTTGTCCATCAATAATACTACGTTTACCATCTTTCAAACTTACCACAAATGGTCCAAGATAATAGTTATTATATTTTTCTCCCTGTTCTCGTTTATCACCCAAGGTATATTCTGCAAGAAAAGCGGATGTTAAATCGGTTACTAGTGCTTCGATATGTTTTTCACCCCAGCTATATTCGCGCTGAAAATAGTCCACTGTATATTTTTGTTCATTTAATACATCAAATATATTTTTATGACGTGCTTCAATTTTATTTTCAAGATTACTCATCATTTTTCCTATTTTTGAAAGTTCATAATTAGATAGTTTATAATTAATCCGATTGTTCAAACAACCCCTCCACATACCCCACACTCCTATCCCGTTTTCCCAGCAGCTCCGGCTGACAAATCTCCACAAGCGAGCAAGCTTTGCAGCGTTTGCAGTAGTCGGGCGGCGGGGTTTGGCCGCTGTTTAGAAGTTCGCGCACGGCGGCGATGGTGGCGAGTGTTTGGGCGCGTAGGCCGTCTGAAAACACGACGGGGACGCGGTGGTGGGTTTGCATATACCACAACGCGCCCTCAGAGACGGTTTGCCCCGTCATTTCTTCCAAACACAAGCCTTGGGCGCAAAGCTGGATTTCATCCATCGGATCGGGTTTGGACTTGCCGCGTTTGTATTCCACAGGTTTCAGACGGCCTGTTTTCGTGTCCACTTCCACCAAATCCAACACGCCGCTGATGCCCAGTTTCTCCGCCGACACATGCACCGTCCGCTCAAAGCGCACGCCCTTGCGCGTTTCCGGCTCGCCCGAATCCACCCGCTCATGCAGTGCCTTGCCCTGTGCGGTCAAATAGTTCTCCGCCCACGCCTGCTCGTTGTGAATCAACGCGCATTGACGCGGGCAGAAGGCGTAGTGTTGCAGGGCGGAAAGGGGAATCAGGCGCGCGTCCTGATTTTCCCCTTGAGTTTCGGTTAAAAGTGCGGTCATTTTTTGAATGCTTTTAGAAGCCGTCAATTACCTGCGGAATTAGACCATCAAGTTTTTCCAGTTCGTAGCTGCCATCCGCATTCACTTTCAGGCTGCCGTGCACTTTAGCGGAAGAGTATTGCCCAGCTTTGCTGTTGTGTTCCCACCAGATCAGTTTCAACACCTGCATACTGCCTTCGGGGCGGGCGGATGATGCGTCGCCTTCAAAAAGCTGGGTAAGCACAGCTTTGATTTTTTCGGCATCGTCGTCTGAAAAACCGGTGCGCTCGGCAAGCTGCGGCGACATTGCACCGAAGGCAACGTAAACACTATCAGTAGCTCGATGTTTCATACCCATTCGAGCATTTTTTCCTTCTTTGTCATCACTATCTACACTCTTGACGATTTGTATACTATCAACATAAATTGGCTCGACACTAAAAGCGGATTGAATAGTTACAGGACCTCTAATCGCAATAGAAACTCCACTACCACCTTCTTCTTTACCAAAAGCAAAAACTTGACCAAAAGCTCTTACATCAAACCACTTCTTACATGCTAGATCTTTAGTTTCATCTTTGTGTTTAACTTTATCTTGACCTTTCTTAACTTCAAAAGCTTTTTTACCCAATCCAAATTCTTCCGATTCAGCTCGGTTCTTCAGACTGGTCATGCCATCTGTTTTTTGTTCATCTGTCTGTACAAAAATATTCTCTTCAACTTTATTTTCTCGTTTTGTATCATTAAGCAGATAAAATCCACCATGTAAACGATCACGGATTTTGCGTTTCAGACACACATCGGTCATTTCACCAAAGCCTTGGAAATCGGTGCGCGGTCTGTTTCCATTTAAAGGATCTCCATTTGGATTTGCCTTTTTTTGTACTTTGATAATCAGAGCAAAATCAATTTTTTTGGTTAAAGACATTTTTCATTCTCCATAAAAAGATTAATTGGTTTCTGTTAGTTTTGCTTTGCTAACTTTAGCTGCTTTACGTTTGGCAATTTCGCGGGCATTTTCCATTTTTTGGCAATGATAGCCTAAGAGAAATTCGCCACTTAATTTGTCATCACAAACATAATCATCCCTTTGGAAAAGCTCCATAATTTCACCAATAGCCTGCTTATAGAAATCTTTTCCTTGACTAGTCAAATAATTTTGATATGGCACCAATTTCTCACTTGCAAGGTTTCGCCATGTGCTGTATGGCCTTTGTGCAAACTGTTGGAAATAACGTTCTGCGTTAGTCGCACGAGTAGGCGTTTTTTTACCATTTTGTAAATATAAGGCATACCACTCCATGCTTTCTGCTTGTGCAATTAATCGGCCATACAGATAATCGCGCGAGCGGTTTTCAGTATCTAAACTCATAGGATAAGTTCTCCGTTGTGATAAATCGTAATGACGAGCGCGCCAGCCTTTGTATAGGGCACAGGCGACGCCGATGTTTCTTTGCCATTCCCAGTTTTCGCAGCCATTAGGATTGCAGGCTGCCTGAAAACTTTGACGCACCAAATCTTCAGGAATCGGCACGGATGTTCCGCCTGCGATAACGGGCAGAAGGCGAGCGTAAAGCTGTTTTTTGAGCGTATCGGACAGGGATTTGCCGTACACGGCTTCGGCAATGCTATAAGGCGACGGCGGGACGAAAGCCCAGAGGGTTTTCTTTTTATCTGATTTTTTAGCATTCGGTTGCTCAATGCTGTAACGCTGATACCAGGAAAAATCATCAATCCATGCATCCAAATTGGCGAAATAGTCGGCAGGCAGAAATTCTTGGTAATAGGTCAGTGCCATGCGCCCCGGCGTGGCAGAATCGAGTATAATCAGGGAGATTTGTTCGTGGGCTTTCAATTCTGCCTGATAGCCGTGCAGTTTCTTTTTGATGATTTGCGCAGCAGCACGCCCGATATTTACCGACCAATCGGGGGATGCTTCCGAATTTTCAGGTAGCCTTTGCACGGCGGCTTCATCGGGATTTTCAACCGCACTGATGTCCCAGTTGTCTATATCCGTCCAATCCAGTTCGGTGGAAATATCTTTCATCGGCGACGGAATGGGTTTGCCGCTGATTGCCCAGGCGACGGTAACTTGTTCATTATTTCGTGCAGTAGTTTGCCTATCGATCAACCACCTAAGTGCGGCATGAGCCTTATGCGATACTTCAGCCGAAATTGTTGTTGCTTGGTTAGCTTCTTCAAATCGACCTAAGTAGGTAAATCCTTCCTTATCATTGGAAGAAATCAATTTTGCTTTGTCGCCTGAATAAAGCAATTTTGCGGGATGACTTTCACGAATTTTCTGTTCATTCCCTGTTATTGTGCAAAATTGGCTTTTTAAAGTCTGTTGGTAATAATTTCCCCAACTTTTCTGGACTTCCTTATCCTTACAGGTTTCAGGAACAAAATCGCCGGGTATTTGCACTGACCAAACAACAAGAGCTTTTCGGATTTCAAATTTCCCTTGCTCCTTAGTCAAAACATTAAACAATTCAGGTTTTTGCTTGTCTTTGTTTTCCCTTTCAATCCAATTTGTCAGCAACTCGCCGTTATCATCTACGGGAATGACTTTTTCTTTTATCAAATCAGCTAATACCGTTCCCTTGTGAACATATTTTTGTATTGACAATACCTTTTTGTTATCTATCGCTGCACACCATTTATCTAGCTGTTCTGTATATAGATTGAAAATCAAGTCTTCATGCTTGCTTTTTGTTTTTTTCTTTTTACCGTTTTTCCCTTCGATTTCTGTAATGACTTCTTTTTGATAAGTCAGCCCTAAATCTTTTGCGATATATTGCAAGCTATCCGCCAAAGCATGGGGAGCCAAACCGCTTGTCCGTCCCTCTGAGCTTTCCGTTACGGGCAACATGATAATCGGTTTATCGTTTAAAACCCTAGCTCCAAGAAACTTTCCATCTCCATCCAAGGTAATTTGAATATGGGCAGTTTGCGGGCTATGCCACAATGGTGCTAGTTTTTCTTTTTCCAAATTCGATAAGTTCGCATTCTTTTCAATTTCGTTATACGTCCGATAAAGTTTCTGCATCCAGCTCATAATTCCAGCTCCTTGGCTTCGTCTTCCACAGGCTTAACGTTTTCGCCGCGCTTGAACGGTTTTTCAGACTGCATTTTGCGGATAAATCGGGTTTTCAGACGACCTTCTGTATCGTTGACACCTGGAAACTCAATCACACCGTTTTGCATATTTGCCATCCAAAAACGACTGACCAATTCGGGTTTTCCGGTTTCTTCGGGATAGCCGAAACTATGGAACATCAGACCGAAATCCAAATTATCGATTTCATCGTAAAACCCTTCGCCTTCGCCGAAAGTGCACGGCTCGACATAGCCTTGGCAATCGCGCGTGCCGAGAAAAATATCCTGCCGCCCGCCGCGTTCCAACATTCTTCTGGCAATGGCGATATGTTTGCCGAAATTGCGGTCGCCTGCCAATTCTTCCCAATGCTCATTCCATTCAAAATGGGCTTCCACTTGGTATTCCACGTCCTGCAAAAAGGTGTAAATCGCCAAAGTATGATCTATGCCTTTGGGTGATTCCCACTGTCTTGGTTTGGTGGATTTGCTTTGGGTACGGATGGGTTTCATCACACGAATGCGGTCGATATGCCAAATCAAGGTGGGTTTCCAATAGATGCTTTTAACGATGCCTTTAATGGCTTCGTATGTCGGCACTTGGTAGCTGAATTTTTCGCCGCCAATTTTGGTAACGGGATCGGTAAACAAGGCTTGCCGCCCCCATACGCGGAAACTGATTTTGCTGTCCATATTGCTCCTATAAATCGTAAAAAGTCATTTCGCTTGTTTCGTCCAAAGACAAGCCGAATTCATCGTTGTAATAGCGTTCATTCAAATAATAAATGCCCGAACCTTCAATAGTTTCATACAGGGCGTTTTCTTTTTGCAATTTACCCCAAACGTTGGGGAAGACGTTCACGCTGTAACGCTGGGCTTTTTTCTTTGCGTCATACATTTCTTTCGGATCCCATTCGCCGCAGAGTTTGGCAATGAGTTCCGCACCTTCACCATACGGCACAATCACGGCGTGTGTCGGCGCGTCTATGGCTTGGAAAGCACGCCCTGCGCTTTTGAAGGATTGCATCAGCAGTTGGATTTTTCCAGTTCTGCGGTTATTTATATTTATATTACCGCCAGGATTGTTTTTATTATCGCTCAGCCAATCCAGCAGTGAACCCGTTGCGCTGTTTTTGACGGAATACAACATTTCATCACTGCGCTGGTAAAAATAATATTCAAAATATCGCTTCATCGCTTCTGGCTGCAAAATATCCTGCCCGGCAAAATCGCGAAACACGCGTTCGGCATGGGTTTTGCCTGCCTGAATATCGGGCAATATCCGCGTAAAATCCTGCTCCTGCAAATTCAACACCCACACCTGCCCTTTGCCTTTTTTCTCGCCATGCCGGTTGCAACGCCCTGCCGCTTGGGCAATGCTGTCCAATCCGCTTAAGGCACGAATCACGCAAGCCATTGAAATATCCACGCCTGCTTCAATCAACTGGGTGCTGATGCAGATAACGGGCTTACCGTTTTTCAGACGACCTTTGATGGTGTCAAAAATCGCTTTGCGGTGCGCCGCGCATTGGTGGGTGCTTAAATGAAACAAGGCTTCGGGCGGTACGTTCTGCGCCTTGCAATATTGATAAAGCTCTTGCGCCCATTTTTTGGTATTGACGATAAATAGGCAGCTTGGGGTCGTGGCAAACTGTTCCAGTAAAAACGCGCCCGCTTCATCTACATTCCAGCCGCCTGCTTTTTCATTAAATCGGATTTCTACTCGGGATAACTCTTCAAATAATTTATCCAAATCCTGATGCTTGCCCATGATTTCGGCGTTTTCAGGCAACCTTAACAAACCGCGTGCGGTAATGGCCCCCCTTTTATCTTCAGGAAAATTCTGCAAGCCTGATTTGCCGAGCAAAGGCTGCGTCGCCGTGCACAAAACTGCTGTGCTTTTGCCAAATGTCGTCAACCAGTTCAGTACATTGCAAAACAAATGCACTCATTTCACAGGCAAGGTTTGAATTTCATCAAAAATCAGCACCGCATTGGTCATCGGGTGGATATGGCGTGCACCGCGTGTGCCGCCGCCGAACCAAGCATCCAAGAACTGTACCATCGTGGTAAATACAATGGGCTTATCCCAGTTTTCGGACAATAATTTGTCCTGCCAGCTTTGTTTTTCAGGTTCTAAATTAGAATGGTGTTCGAGCACCCAATCTTCGCCGAGAATTTCACGCACGGCTTGGGCATTTTGGTCGATGATGGAAGTATAGGGAATGATGTAGATAATGCGGTCGAGATTGTGCTTTTGTGCATGATGTAGAGCGTAGCGCAGACTGGCTAATGTTTTGCCACCACCTGTCGGTACGGTCAACGTATAAATGCCTTGAGAATCGACCGCTCTTTTTAAGCAGTCGTCTGAAATTCGACGGCGGATTTCGTCAATAGGTTTGATTTCTTCGGCAGGACGATTTTCAAAACCTGCTAATTTGACTTCCAATTTATCAATTGCTGATTGCCAATCTGGTTTTTCCGCCAAGCGGCGGACTTCTTTTTGTGCTTCCCGTTCAAAATCCGAGCTGTTGATACGGTCGGCATCAATCAGGCAGCTAAACAGGAAACGGGTCAGGCAGCCGAGATAGAATTCTTTGATTTTTTCATTGATTGTTGAGTCGGAAATAATCGGCTTCACCGCTTTGAGCAGGCTGCGAATCAGGTTTTCTCCTGCCAATTCATGTGCTTTTTGCCGAATGACTTCATCGGCATTTCGTTCGCACTCCGCCAAATGCGTCAGTTCATCAGTTTTATTAAACCGCTCAATCCATTTCGGATTACCTTCTCCATCCAAACAGTCAATCAAACCTTCGCCGTGGTGTGATGCTATGCATAAACCCAGCATTTGTCCTAAAAATTCGCCGATGCCCTGTGCCGCACCGAATTTTCTCAATTCGCGGTAAACCCATTGCGCACCGGCGGTGGAATGATCCACTTTACTGCCGTCCGGCGTACTTTCTTCATCATCCAAGTCAGGATTGAACAAACCCGTTTCATCGTGGATATATTTTTGGAATTTGCGGGAGTATTTACCGAAATCATGCATGAGTCCAAGTAATTCACCAGCTGATTCTAAATTTAGTTTTTGAGCGAATACTTTGGCAAGAGCAGCAGTTTCTTTCAAATGGGCTTGAACGGATTGGATTTGTTCATCTGATTTTCGGAGATGGGCGATATAAGGATCTTTCAAGGCTATTATCCCATTGTTAAATATAAACAATGGAAATAGTGTATGCTTTTTTATTGTAGCTTCAATATGTTCATGAAATATATATTAAATTTGTGATCTATATCTCAAAATTTATTTTAGGACATAAAAAAAGCCCTTTCAAAAAGGTGAAAGGGCAAAATATTTGGAGTCATACTATGAGTTGTTGAATTAACAAATCAGGTATGGGATGTATTATAGTGCATTTATTAACAAATGCAACAATTTTTTAACAAGTTAATTGTGTGGATTGCGTGTGTTGGTGTTGACCAAGTTACGCATCAACAATGCATAATCAAGTTGAATGTCTTGTGGCACATCTAAAAAGACAAAGTGTCCATCGCCAAGTGCGGCTTCCACATTTTCGTTTTTGCGATTGAGCATTTTTTCAATTTTAAAAACGATGTTGCCTTGTGGGGTCATCATTTCCACTTCATCACCAAGTAAGAATTTATTTTTTACTGCCACTTCAGCCATGCCTTGTTCATTACGTTTACCGGTAAATTCACCGACAAATTGTTGGCGCTCAGAAATAGAATAGCCGTATTCGTAATTTTGGTATTCATCGTGCGTATGGCGACGTAAGAAACCTTCGGTATAACCACGATGAGCAAGGGATTCCAAGGTATCCATTAAGCTTTCATCAAATGGTTTGCCTGCTGCCGCATCATCAATGGCTTTGCGGTAAACTTGTGCGGTTCTTGCGCAGTAATAGAATGATTTAGTACGGCCTTCGATTTTTAAAGAATGCACACCAAGTGCGGTCAATTTTTCCACGTGTTGTACTGCACGCAGATCTTTTGAGTTCATAAAGTAGGTGCCGTGCTCATCTTCAAAAGCGGTCATTTGCTCATCGGGCTTTTGTGATTCGGTATAAAGGAAAACCTTATCCGTTACTGCACCTTCACCTAAGGTTGGCGCGACATTTTTCACTTCAATTTGTTGAGCGGGATCGATTTTCGGCACGATGTTGCCCACTTCATCGATGGTGCCTTCTTCCATTTTGTATTCCCAACGGCAAGCATTCGTACAAGTGCCTTGGTTTGGGTCGCGTTTGTTGATATAGCCAGAAAGCAAGCAACGACCGGAATACGCCATACATAACGCACCGTGTACGAAGATTTCGAGTTCGATATCAGGCACGTGTTGGCGAATTTCAGCGATTTCTTCGATGGACAATTCGCGCGATAAAATCACACGAGTTAATCCCATTTGTTTCCAGAATTTTACCGTTGCCCAGTTTACCGCATTCGCTTGAACAGAAAGGTGAATATCAATATCCGGGAAGTTTTCACGCACCAACATGATTAAGCCTGGATCTGACATAATTAAGGCATCTGGGCCCATATCGATCACAGGTTGTAAATCTTTAATAAAGGTTTTGAGTTTAGAGTTATGCGGTGCAATGTTTACGACCACATAGAATTTTTTGCCAAGCGCATGGGCTTCATCGATCCCGATTTTTAAATTGGCATGATTAAATTCATTGTTACGTACGCGTAAGCTATAACGAGGTTGGCCTGCATAAACGGCATCTGCGCCATACGCGAAGGCGTAGCGCATGTTTTTGAGGGAGCCCGCAGGAGAGAGTAATTCAGGTTTAAATGGGGTTGTCATAATATTCTCTTGTCTGATTTCAGGTCAGTAGCTTGCTTTTGGCAAGCTGTATTAAAGGCCTGTATTTTAGGCGGATTTAGGGATTTGTAAAGTAAAAGTGCGGTTGGTTTTTCGATTGTTTTTAAGGCGAGAAATAAAAAAGGCGAACCATTGTTCGCCTTATCAAGATTGTATTTAATTAAATTGCCCAGCCGCCAGCATAGAATGTGACAAGTACAATGGCGATGATAATTGTGCCGATGTTGAGTTTTTTCACATCGCCACTCACGATACGACCAATCACTAATGCCGCAAAGCCAAGCATGATACCCGTTACGATGTTTGCGGTGAGCACGATGAATACCGCACAAACTAAGCCGCTCATTGCGCCGACGAAATCATCGAAGTCTAATTTGCTCACATTGCTTAGCATTAATAAGCCCACATACATTAACGCCGGTGCAGTTGCATAACCTGGCACTAAGAATGCAAGTGGTTGGAAGAATAACATTAATAAGAACAATACACCGACTACGATAGCGGTGATCCCCGTTTTACCGCCTGCGGCTGTACCTGCTGCAGATTCGATATAAACGGCGGCTGGCGCAGTACCGAATAAACCTGAGAATAAGCTACTTACAGAGTCAGAGGTTAAGGCTTTACCGCCGTTGATGATTTGTCCGTCTTTATCTAATAAGTTCGCTTGTCCTGCAACAGCACGAATAGTACCTGTTGCATCAAATACGGCAGTCATCACTAAAGCAAAAACAATCGGTAAAATAGCCGGTTGTAATGCACCTTGTAAATCTAATTGTAAGAAAAGTGAGTTTTCACCAAAGGTTGGCATTTTGAAGATTTGGCCATTGAATGTTACGTTTGGATCGAAGATTAAACCGACGATAGTAATCGCGATGATGACCCATAAAATCCCGCCTTTCACTTTCATTTTTTCTAAGCCGATAATGAATGCAAGGCCGATTAAGGACATCATCACAGGGAACGAGGTAAAATCACCTAATTTAACCGGTAAACCTGCTTGGTTGCCGACCACTAAGCCTACGCCGTTTGCGGCGATTAAAAGTAAGAATAAGCCGATCCCGATCCCTGCACCATGCGCGATACTTGATGGCAGGTTACGTAAGATCCAAGAACGAATACCTGTCGCAGAGATTAAGGTGAACACCAAACCCATAAGGAATACCGCACCTAATGCCACAGGAATAGAAACATGTTGACCGATCACTAAGCTAAATGCGGTGAAAGCGGTTAATGAAATGGCACAGCCGATCGCCATTGGCGCATTTGCCCAAAAGCCGATTAAAATCGAACCAAAACCCGCGACTAAACAGGTTGCGATAAAAACTGATTCTGCCGGAAAGCCTGCATCACCAAGCATTTTAGGCACAACAATCACGGAATACACCATGGCTAAGAAGGTGGTTAAACCCGCAATGATTTCTTGACGAACCGTTGAACCGCGTTTACTGAGTTCAAAGGTTTTTTCTAAACTTGACATAAAGTCCCCTAGGTTAATAATCAAAAAGATGTGCTATTTTATAGTAAATCATTTAAAAGTAAACGTTTGCGTAACTGTTTTATAGAAGTTGGATGGGAAAGTGCGGTCGCTTTTGAGGATGTTTTTCCCATATTTTTTTATCGACTAAAAACTGATATACTCTGAGCGTTTTTAACGTAATCAAAAAAGGAAAAACAATGGCTGATTTTAATCAAATTTTAACGCCAGGCGATGTAGATGCTGGCATTATCAATGTGGTAAATGAAATTCCAGAAGGGAGCTGCCACAAAATCGAATGGAACCGTAAAGTTGCAGCGTTCCAATTAGACCGTGTTGAGCCGGCGATCTTCGCAAAACCAACTAACTATGGTTTCATTCCACAAACTTTAGACGAAGATGGCGATGAGTTAGACGTTTTATTATTAACTCGCCAACCACTTGCAACGGGTGTATTTCTTGAAGCGAAAGTAATCGGTGTGATGAAATTCGTTGATGATGGCGAAGTGGACGATAAAATCGTTTGTGTGCCAGCAGATGACCGCGATACCGGCAATGCATACAACAGCCTTGCAGATGTGCCAGCGCAATTAATCAAACAAATTGAATTCCACTTCAATAACTACAAAGCATTGAAAAAACCAGGTTCAACAAAAGTGACTCACTGGGGCGATGTAGAAGAAGCGAAAGAAGTGATTCGTGAATCAATCAAACGTTGGAATGAACGTTAATTTTTCATGTTAATGAATTGAAAAGGCATCACGTTGATGCCTTTTTATTTATCTATGAGCAAAAGTGCGGTCAATTTTGACCAACCCAAAAAGTTGGACCCAACGTCTAACTTAGGTCGTTTCAGGAATTTGTGGTAAATTCACGGCTTCCACCGAGCCTAATGCTTTGGCTTTTTGATAAAATGCTAACTTGTATTCCAGCAAGTTTAGATAGCGTTTTAATTCGGCAATTTGGCGCTTCACATTTTCTGTTTGGCTTTCAAATAATGCAAGGCGTTCGTCAATGGTATCCTCGCCAATAGTGGTGCATTCAGCGAAGCGTTTGATGTCTTTTAAGCTCATTCCTGTATTTTTCAAGCATTGTAATAAACTCAACCATTGCAAGTCGTTATCTGTAAAACGGCGATTACCGTGTTCATCGCGTCCAACGTTAGGCAATAAGCCCTCTTTGTCGTAAAAGCGTAAAGTGTGGGCAGAAATACCGATTTTTTCGGCAGCTTTAGCTGTGGTGTAAGTCATTTCCCTTCCTTCCAAATAAAAAGTTGCAAAAAACGCTTGCCTTAGAGTGAGCTCTAAAGTATAAACTATTACTATCTTGCTTAGGCAAGGCAACTTTGTCAATGAATTAAGAGGAAAAACAATGGAAATTAAACAAATCAATTCAACGATCAAATCTCGAGCAGCGGTGGCATTCGCCCCAAATCAACCTTTACAAATTGTAGAAATCGACGTAGAAATGCCACGCAAAGGCGAAGTGTTAATCCGCAACACTCACACGGGCGTGTGCCATACTGATGCATTTACATTATCAGGAAGTGATCCTGAAGGCGTATTCCCAGTAGTGCTTGGGCACGAAGGTGCGGGTGTGGTTGTTGCTGTGGGCGAAGGCGTGTTAAGCGTAAAACCAGGTGATCACGTTATTCCGCTTTACACCGCAGAATGTGGTGAATGTGAGTTCTGTCGTTCAGGTAAAACCAACTTATGCGTCTCAGTGCGTGATACACAAGGTAAAGGTTTAATGCCGGACGGCACGACGCGTTTTTCTTATCAAGGTCAGCCAATCTATCATTATATGGGCTGTTCAACCTTTAGTGAATATTCTGTTGTTGCAGAAGTGTCACTGGCGAAAATCAACCCAGAAGCGAACCACGAACAAGTATGTTTACTTGGCTGTGGCGTTACCACAGGTATTGGTGCGGTACATAATACAGCAAAAGTGCAAGAAGGTGACTCTGTTGCGGTGTTTGGCTTGGGAGCGATTGGTTTAGCTGTGGTGCAAGGTGCACGTCAAGCTAAAGCAGGTCGTATTATTGCTATCGATACCAATCCCTCAAAATTCGAGTTGGCAAAACAGTTTGGTGCAACGGATTGTTTAAACCCTAACGATTACGATAAACCGATCAAAGATGTGTTGTTAGACATTAATAAATGGGGTATTGATCACACTTTTGAATGTATCGGCAACGTAAACGTAATGCGTCAAGCATTAGAAAGTGCACACCGTGGTTGGGGACAATCCATTATCATCGGCGTAGCGGGTGCAGGACAAGAAATTTCAACGCGTCCGTTCCAGTTGGTAACCGGTCGTGTTTGGAAAGGCAGCGCATTTGGTGGTGTGAAAGGTCGCTCTGAACTTCCGAAAATGGTGGAAGATTCAATGAAAGGTGACATCCAGTTAGAACCGTTTGTGACTCACACAATGACACTCGATCAAATCAATGAAGCCTTTGAGTTAATGCACGAAGGTAAATCGATCCGCACGGTTATTCATTACTAAGGTACACTATGAAACTGATTGAACAACATCAAATTTTTGGTGGTTTGCAGCAAGTTTGGGCACATGATGCCCAAACGCTTCAATGCGAAATGAAATTTGCCGCCTATTTGCCAAATAATCCAGAAAATCGACCGCTTGGTGTGATTTATTGGCTTTCCGGCTTAACGTGTACGGAACAAAATTTCATTACCAAATCGGGCTTTCAACGTTATGCATCAGAACATCAAGTGATTGTGGTTGCGCCTGATACTAGCCCTCGTGGAGAGCAAGTGCCGAACGATGCAGCTTACGATTTAGGGCAAGGTGCGGGCTTTTATCTTAATGCGACCGAGCAGCCTTGGGTGACGAATTATCAAATGTATGATTATATTTTGAATGAATTGCCAGGTCTGATTGAAGCAAATTTCCCTACCAACGGCAAACGTTCCATTATGGGGCATTCAATGGGCGGGCACGGTGCATTGGTATTGGCACTACGAAACCAAGAACGTTATCAAAGTGTTTCTGCTTTTTCGCCTATTTTATCGCCAAGCCTCGTGCCTTGGGGAGAAAAAGCCTTTACTGCTTATTTAGGGAAAGATCGTGAAAAATGGCAGCAATATGATGCCAGCTCACTCATTCAACAAGGCTATAAAGTGCAAGGTATGCGTATTGATCAGGGCTTAGAAGATGAGTTTTTGCCAACACAATTACGCACCGAAGATTTTATCGAAACCTGTCGTGCGGCAAATCAACCGATCGATGTGCGCTTCCACAAAGGCTACGATCATAGCTATTACTTCATCGCCAGTTTTATTGGTGAGCATATTGCCTATCATGCGGCATTTTTGAAGTAAGCCAAAAAAAGTGCGGTCAAAACTGACCGCACTTTTGTCTTATTGAATATCGTTAAAACGAGAAGCGTAATTCTGCATTCACATTATTCGCTTTGGTATCGTGGTTGTAAGCACCTTGATAGCCCACTTTCACACTGAATGCTGGCGTGAACTGCGCTTGTAATGCGACACCTGTCGTGACGACATTTTTCAATTCTTTACCATAAAGATTCGCGACACCTTGGTTATTGATAACCAAGCTGCCTTCAGCAGCTTTATCTTTATGGAAACGATGATAAGCCACATCACCTAATAGATTTAATTGAACGCCACCAATTGCAAATGGAATGGATGGACGTAAACCTACAGAGGTGACGATTAAATCACGATTGTTGTCTTTTAACTGCACTTCGTCTTTTTTCATACCTTTGTTTTTGATATGCATATAGCTTACGCCTGCATAAGGTTCAATCGCAAAATGTTCGCCTTTTAAGCCTGTGTAGGCAAGTTCAGCAAAGACATTTTGTGTTTGGCTATGAGTTTTCACACCTTGCGCAAATTCTGCACGTTGTTCGTGTTTACCCCAACTTTGAATAAAGCCAAGTTTAGGTGTTAATACGTTGAAACGATGTTCTGCCGTTAAACCTAAATGCACAGCACGATCTTTCGAAGTGCGGTCAAATTTGTGGCTATTTTGTGTTGAGCCAACAAATACACCTAAATGTTTGTTTGTATCAATGGTTGCATCAATACCCACAAGTTGATTGTACGCATGGCTGCTTAAACTATCCGTGCTGAAGTGGGTGAAGGTGCCACTTGTCCAAATTTGTGTGCCGGTATTAAGTTGTGCTCTTACTGCCCCTGGTTGAGCAAGTTGCTGACGAAGCAATAAGCCATTTAACACGTTGTGTTGTTGAGCTGCGAGATCTTCATCATAGCTTAAACGAGCAAAGGCTTGGCGAGCATTTTCTTTTGTTCCCCAAATGAGGCTTTGGTAAGCCACACTGTTTGTTGCTGCATCTAATGCATTGGCGATAGCCACTTCATTTTCAGTTGTTGCTGCAGATGAAAGGGCTTTTTTCTGAACGGTCACTTTCAGCGTATTTGCATTACTTTCATTTTTAACGGCAAAGAAATCATAAGTGCGAGGTGTTTCAACTATCGCATTTTCAGCTCCTACAAATGAGCCAGAACCTTGTACTGAAACCACTTTTTGTGGATCTTGTTGTAATTGAGGCAGAATTTCTTCATCAAATTTATTTGGTACTAAAACAGAACCGTCGGCAAAGGTTGCATTGACGTTAGCAATACCATTATTCAGTAAGAAACGACCACCTTTTTCCACTGTTGCAGTCACCGTTTTCGCGGTGCTGGTTAAGGTTTCGGTGACAAATCCATTCTCACTAGGTTTAGTGACTTCCGCTTTCGGTAACACTTCCAATGTTGCACCTTGTTTTACGATGACTTGTTGTGCCGAACCAAGGGATTGATTTAACCCTGAAAGCTGACCTTCATTCACGGTAATTGCACCAGTGAAACTGTTATCGCCCGTGAGTGTTAATGTGCCAGAACCATTTTTAGTGAGTGCGCCCACATAGCCTTGTGCCGCTCGTTCATTACGAGCCACTTCACGCGCTAAACCTACTTGATATTCTGCTTTTTCTTCTGCTGTTACGCCCGCACGATTTTGCATTAATGCTTGTAATTCTGCTTTGCGCGTTGTCCAAGTTGCGGCTTCAGCTTGATCTTCGACTTTACGTGCTTTGATGGCTTTATCGCTAATATCATTTGACCAAACATCATTTTGATTGAGGTTGATTTTTACGTTTCCTAAGAATTGACCTGGGCCAAACATCGCTTTGCCAAGATCTAAAATACCCCAACCCCAAACGTTACTTGGTACACCTTGTTCGGTTTCCCAACGTTCTAACGGTTTACCTTCAAGCCCTTTACGAAGTGTGGTTTGTCTTGCTGTGGTCAGCATGACATCACGCGCTTGATCGGTTGTCATGTATGGATAGCGAGAAAAGATGACACCTAATGCACCACTTACGTGTGGGGCTGCCATTGAAGTACCACCGGCTGATTTGTAAATAGGGTCACCATAAGTATTGTTGTCTTGTAATTGAATGTAGGAGGAATAGATGTTGGCGGATGGCGCTGCAATCGTCCACCATTTTGAATGGCCGGCGAGGTTAAATTCTTGAATATCTGCGCCTGCTTTTTCATCACTCACATCGTCATTCGAATCATTCGGATAGCCTTCACCACCGACTTGCCCCGTGACGTTTACCCAGTATTTTTCTGCATCAGGTCTGAAATATGGCAACATAGCTCGCGTAAAAGATTCAGCCATCATACTACGGTTACCCGCTGTAAAGACTTGAATCACTTGTTTATTTTTTGCCACTTCATAAGCCGCATCAACGAAGTTTTTCTCACCACTGGTGACAAATTGATAATAAGCTTTTTCAGCCTCGCCTAAGTTACTTAAATAAATATGTGCCGCAGGGCTAGATATTGGCTCAGGTGCTTTTGGTACATCATAATATTGCACGCCATATTCAGGCACATCACGCCAATCATATTTCGGTTTATAGCCTAAGGCACCGGCAAAGGATGAATTGACACGACGGTTTGAACCCCAACTGTTATTAATTACTTTGGCACCGGCATCTGCTAGGGCAGAGTAGCCCTGTAAGAAGAAACTATAGTCTTGGTTTGGGCCATAGGTCATGTTGTCGTTACCACCAGTATTAGCAGAATAGAGGTTAGCACCAAATGCTACACCATGCATTTTATTGCCGTCACGGCTTGCCGCCATTGTCCCGCCAACGTGCGTACCGTGCGCATCATTGGTATATTTATGCCATGCACCGTCAATATTGAAGGCTTCACCTTTAGTGAAGATGCCATTATCCGTTTTATCAAAATTGCGTTTGCCGTTTTTTACCGGTTCATTTTTATTAATTGGACCATTTCCCACCGATGCATCGGGATAACGCATGCCATCTTTACTATAAGTCCCTTCCGTTTTTACAACGTGGATTCGACCGTCTTGAAATTCAGGATGGTTTAATAGCACACCTGAATCCATCACGCCGATTTTTACGCCTGAACCATTAAAGCCAAGAGCGTAAGCCGTGGAGGCATTCATTGAGGTTAAGCCCCAGTCTTTGAGGTATTCAGCGCTTTCCCAGCTTTTGGTATTACCGGCTTGACCTTGTTCAGAATAAGCGGCTGCATTAGCAGCATACCAACCAACGAGTAATGCGAGTGCAGTTTTTTGAAGTGTTTGAGGTTTCATATTGTCTTCCTTTATCTTTTTGATTTTAGGAGACTATTATTCGCCTCATCGCGAAGCGCTTCAATGACTCAAATCAAAATTCCAGAGAAAAATGTTTATTCTGTGACAACGATCACACCAAAGTGCGGTCAAAAGAGGGGATAAATTTATGTATCGTAGAAATCAATGTTATAATTTGCGAACAAAAATAATTAAGGAGTAACTCATGGCTATTTTAGTAACGGGTGGCGCAGGCTATATCGGTTCACACACCGTAGTGGAATTATTAAATGCAAATAAAGAAGTGGTGGTATTGGATAATTTATGCAATTCATCCCCAAAATCTTTAGAACGCGTAAAAGAAATCACGGGCAAAGACGTGAAATTTTATGAGGGCGATATTTTAGATCGTGCTTTATTACAAAAAATCTTTGCCGAAAACAGCATTCAATCGGTAATCCATTTTGCAGGTTTAAAAGCCGTGGGAGAAAGTGTCCAAAAACCGGCTGAATACTACATGAATAACGTCGCAGGTACGATTGTTCTCATTCAAGAAATGAAAAAAGCAGGTGTGTGGAACTTTGTATTTAGTTCATCTGCAACGGTTTATGGTGATCCGGAAATTATTCCAATTACAGAAGATTGCAAAGTGGGCGGTACAACCAACCCTTACGGTACCTCTAAATACATGGTGGAACAAATTCTGACCGATGTTGCGAAAGCTGAACCACAATTTAGTATGACGATCTTACGTTATTTCAACCCAGTGGGCGCTCACGCAAGCGGCTTGATTGGTGAAGATCCAAACGGTATCCCAAATAACCTATTGCCTTACATTAGCCAAGTTGCGATCGGTAAATTACCACAACTTTCGGTGTTTGGTAGCGATTATGATACTCATGATGGTACAGGTGTACGTGATTATATCCATGTGGTGGATTTAGCGATTGGTCACTTAAAAGCATTAAATCGCCATGAAAATGACGCAGGTTTACACATTTATAACTTAGGTACAGGTACGGGTTATTCTGTGCTTGATATGGTGAAAGCGTTTGAACAAGCGAACAATATCGAAATCCCGTATCGTCTTGTTGCGCGTCGCCCTGGTGATATTGCAACATGCTATTCTGATCCAAGTCTTGCTGCGAAAGAGTTAAATTGGACAGCTGAACGTGGTCTTGAGCAAATGATGAAAGACACTTGGAATTGGCAAAAAAATAATCCAAAAGGATACAGAGATTAATCTCACTCTTGTTGGGCGGAGTATCATTCCGCCCTTAATATTTTAATCAGATAAAACACGCTCAAAAATAACCGCACTTTATGTCAGAACAATCCCTTTCTAGTCAAATATTTACCCGCAAAATGCTGATCTGTGTTTTCACTGGATTTAGTTCGGGCTTACCACTTTTCGTGTTATTGCAAATGTTGCCAGTGTGGCTGACAGATAAGAAACTTTCCGTTGAATTAATCGGTGCATTGACAGGGGTGATGGTGCCATATGGTTTGAAGTTTTTATGGGCACCGTTATTAGACCGCTATTTCCCGCATTTTTTAGGGCGTCGTCGTAGTTGGTTATTAATTTCTCAAGTGGTTTTGCTGATTTCCCTTTATGCGATTAGTCAGTTTGATCCCGTGGCTGAGTTAAGTACGGTAGCTAAAATTGCCACATTTATTGCCTTTTTCTCTGCGACACAAGATATTGTACTCGATGCTTATCGTCGTGAAATTTTAACGGATAATGAATTAGGATTGGGGAACACCATCCACATTAATGCTTATCGCGTTGCAGGCTTAATTCCTGGGGGACTCTCGCTTTATTTAGCGACGATTTATCCATGGGAAACCGTCTTTTTATTGACCGCACTTTGTATGTTAGCGGGCATATTTATGACGCTCTTTTTAGCGAAAGAACCGCAGATTGCACAGGTCGATCGTGAGCAACCTTTCTATATGGTGTTTTGGATACCTTTGAAAGAGTTCTTCCAACGCAAAGGTGTCGCCCAAGCCATCGGTTTTTTACTCTTTTTGTTCTTGTATAAATTTGGTGATTCATTTGCTACCACGTTACAAACGAAATTCGTCTATGACATGGGATTTGAAAAAGAGCATATTGCGTTGGTGGTAAAAAGTACCTCACTTTGGGCAAGTATCTCTGCCGGTCTCGTGGGGGGCGTGATCATGCTGCGCTTAGGCATTAATCGCGCATTATGGGTATTTGGTTTTATCCAATTAATCACTATTGGTGGATTTATTTGGTTAGCTGCATTTGGGCATTTTGACCAAATCGGTGCAGCTGAACTTTGGAAATTAGGTTTCGTGATTGCAGGGGAATATATCGGTGTCGGTCTTGGCACCGCAGCTTTTGTTGCCTTTATGGCTCGCGAAACAAATCCACTTTATACAGCCACTCAATTAGCCTTATTTACTAGCCTTTCTGCTTTACCGAGTAAAGGACTTGGTATGTTATCAGGTTATCTAGTCAAAGCAGTAGGTTACTATCATTTTTTCTGGATTTGTTTATTCCTCGCTATCCCAGGAATGATTTGTTTATTCTGGGTCGCTCCATGGAATCAAAAAGGAAATGAAAAAACTTAAAATAAAGTACGGTCAAAATTAACAGCAAAATCATTTGACCAAACAAGGCTTTAACGGTATTTTAAACAGGTTTATTATTTATTGGAGATTCGTATGAAAATTATTCTTTTAGGTGCTCCTGGTGCAGGAAAAGGCACGCAAGCACAATTTATTATGAACAAGTTTGGCATTCCACAAATTTCAACAGGGGATATGTTCCGTGCAGCGATTAAAGCGGGTACAGAATTAGGCAAACAAGCAAAAGCATTAATGGATGAAGGAAAATTAGTACCGGATGAATTAACTGTTGCATTAGTAAAAGATCGTATTTCTCAACCAGATTGTGCAAATGGTTTCTTATTAGATGGTTTCCCACGTACGATTCCACAAGCGGATGCATTAAAAGATTCTGGCGTGAAAATTGATTACGTTTTAGAGTTTGATGTACCGGATGAAGTAATCGTTGAACGTATGAGCGGTCGTCGTGTACACCAAGCATCTGGTCGTTCTTACCACATCGTTTACAACCCACCAAAAGTGGAAGGTAAAGATGATGTGACAGGTGAAGATTTAATTATCCGTGCAGATGATAAACCAGAAACGGTGTTAGATCGTTTAGCGGTTTACCACAAACAAACCAGCCCATTAATTGATTATTACCAAGCTGAAGCAAAAGCAGGCAACACTCAATATTTCCGTTTAGATGGTACTCAAAAAGTGGAAGCTGTAAGCCAAGAGTTAGATAAAATCTTAGGTTAAAATAGACTGGAAACTGACCGCACTTTGAAGATTAAAGTGCGGTTAATTTTTCAAAAGGATTTTGAGATCGTAAATTGAGATCGTATTTGGGGACATTATGAGCAAGAAAAGAACAATAGCATTGACGATTTCGGCTATCGCAGTGGCACTTGGGATTGGCGCACAATTTTACACCAATCATAAAATCGATCAGGTGTTAAAAAATTTCCCTTATTCTTTGGATAACCAAGCAACATTGAATGTGACGCAAACCGCGAAAAACTTTTTTATTCGTGAGTTGATCTTTAGTGTAAAAGATAGTGATGCGAAAAGCACAAATGTGATTTCAACTAAGCTCACCGCACTGCCTTTCTTCATTACAGCGGAGTCTCAGCTGTCCGAGCAATTAGTTCGTCAATTAAATAAAACATTAAATATCACGATTGATAAAAACACGATTAATAGTAAATTTTCGCCGGTAGGGGATTATTTACAGTCTGATATTTTGACGGAATTCCGTGATTTTGCGAATAAGTCCCAAAACCTTTCTATTGGTCTTCATTTCTTAAAAAATAAAGAAGTTGAGCTAAAAACAAACTTAAGTGGTTTTAATTACGATAAAGACACGAAACTTGAAGAAATTGAGGGTGAAGCTCGCCTTGTGCCTGTTGGAGCAAATCAATATGACCTATCAAGTATTGACTTAACCGCGAAAAATGCCGAAGTGGCATTGTTAAATGGGGAAAATACACATGTTTATTTTAAAAATGCCACTTATCATTTTGATGTGAAACCTGGAGAATCAGATAAACGTGATCTAAGTACAAAATTTAGTAGTGATATTTTACGCATTGCCAATAAAAGCCGTACGACAGAAGAAAGCCAAGCAACAGCAGGTGGTTTGAATTTATTGATTAAACAAAATGGCGTGCCAAGTGCGGTCAATTTTCATCATGAATTTAAAAAATTAAGTGATGGCTCATTAGATATTAAAGACGGCGTCAATTTGTTAACGAAAATTTTTACACAAAACGATCGTTTTGATGGTTCATTATCGGTACTTTCTGTCAATGTGCCTAAAAATAATCAACCTTACTTTAACTTACAAAATGCCAGTCTTGAACTTAAGTTGGCGAATACAGATTTAACCAAAGCCAATGTGGATTTCAAATTAAATGTTGAAAGTGTGAAACAAACTCCTGCCGATGAAGAGCGTAAATGGGAAGCTAAAGGCGGTAAAGTTAATATTCAGTTAGATGATTACAACGTGGCAAACGAATTGGCGTTTGTACCGTTTTTATTAGATGCTTTTGCTGAGAAAGAGGCACCGTCAAAAGACAATAAAGACTTCTTGAATGCCAAAGATAAATGGGTGAGAGAATTTAGTGGCAAAACCAATATTGAGGCCGCATTAAAATCATTTAATATGGCCGATCTAGTGCTTGATGACGTATCAGCCAGTTATAAGATGGAAACATTAGACAATGATCAATATAATGAACATATCACATTGTCTGCGAATAAAGCGAGTTACCCAAGTGCAGGTTTCGAATTTGAAAAATTAGCGGTTGATGCACCATTTAAAATTAATCACAGCAAAGCGCATTTATCAGCAAGATTTTGCTCAGCACCGTTTTATGGGGCCTTATGCAGCACACATTTAACGTCAGCAACATTTGATAAATACATCAAAAACTCATGGAAAGAGCTTGATTTAATTGTTGATAATGCAACGTTGAATTTAAATCTAAATACTTATCCAGAGACTAATGCTTATCCTGTTAAATTGGAAGTGAGTGGTATTGTGCCTCAAGTGCCCGAAGATGATTCATCAGACATGATTCCAGATAATATTGAAGGCACATTTAATCTGACATTAAGTAAAATGTTGTTTGATGATCAAAATGAAAAAGCCTTAGCCATTAAGGAAAATTCATACTTTTGGCAATATTTAAGTAGCTTTGTGAAACATGATGGAAAACTTCACCGAGAATTTGTGGAAGAAGGTGATAATTACGTTTCTAGAGTGGAAAAAACGGAAAATGGCTACTTAATTAATGGTCGTACGCTTGAAGATCTTCGTCAAGAAAGCATGATGGAGAGTGATGAGGGCGAAGAAGAGAAGCCAGCAGCAACTGACTAGTTGAAAGGATAATATAAAAAATGACCGCACTTGAGATTCAAAATGCGGTCATTTTTTTATCTGTTTTTGATTACTTCACTAATCCACCACTTGCTTGTAAATCAGCATGGTAGGAAGAGCGAACAAATGGGCCACAGGCTGCGTGTTCAAAGCCCATTGCGTTGGCTTTATCACGGAACTCATCAAATTCGGCTGGTGGCACATAGCGCGCAACTGGTAAGTGATGGCGACTTGGTTGGAGATATTGGCCCAGTGTAAGCATGGTGACGCCATTCGCACGTAAGTCTTCCATTACTTCAAGAATTTCCTCATTGGTTTCACCCAATCCAACCATTAAGCCTGATTTAGTTGGAATATTTGGGAACATTTCTTTGAAATCATGAAGCAATTTTAAAGACCATTGATAATCGGCACCTGGACGAATTTCTTTATATAAACGTGGAACATTTTCCAAGTTGTGGTTGAATACATCCGGTGGATTGTCTTTTAATTTTTCTAAGGCTTGAGTAATACGTCCCCGGAAATCAGGAACCAAAATCTCAATTTTGATGCCAGGATTTAATGCGCGCACTTCTTTTACACATTCAGCAAAATGACCTGCGCCACGATCAGGCAAATCATCACGGTCTACAGAGGTAATCACCACATATTTCAACTTCATATCTTGGATAGTTTCAGCTAATTTACGTGGTTCATCTGGATCGGGCGGTAATGGTTTACCATGTGCAACGTCACAGAAAGGGCAACGACGAGTACAAATCGCCCCTAAAATCATAAAGGTTGCTGTACCATGGTTAAAGCACTCGTGTAAATTTGGACAAGACGCTTCTTCGCAGACAGAATGTAGGCCATGACGACGCATCCCATTTTTAATGGTCTCGATCTTTAATGAGCTAGATGGCAATTTGATTTTCATCCATTCCGGCTTTTTCAATAATTCTTGATTAGGATCGATGTTTTTAACAGGGATAATTGATGTTTTGGCTGCATCACGGTATTTCACACCGCGTTCCATTTTAAAAGGCGTTGACATTGTTCTTTCCTAAAGAAAAATGCCTGATTTAGGCATTTTTAAATGTATTATAAAAGTGAATGTTATAAATTTGTAACATTATAGCCCAAAAGTTCGGCAAAGTGTTTAATTAATTTTGGGGAAACCTTGTCAAGTGTTGCCTCTTCTTTACCAATAAAGTCAGCAAGCTGACACATTTGAAGCCCTGCATAGCCACAAGGATTAATGTAGTGGAAAGGATTGAGATCCATATTGATATTAAACGCGAGCCCATGGAAAGAGCAGCCTTTTCGAATGCGTAAACCTAATGAACAGATTTTTTTGCCATCAATATACACGCCAGGTGCATCTGGTTTGGGATAACCTTCAATACCATAGTCTGCTAGGGTTTTTACAACGGATTGTTCAAGTGCTGTCACTAATTGGCGAACATTTAAATGTTCATGACGTTTAATATCAATGAGTACATACATGACCTGCTGACCAGGACCATGATAGGTAATTTGACCACCACGATCGGATTGAACAACAGGTATATTACTACTTTGTAATAAGTGCTCTGGTTTGCCTGCTTGGCCTTGTGTGAAAACAGGATGATGCTCAACTAACCAAATTTCATCGGTGGTTTCTGCATTTCGATTATCGGTGAATTTCTGCATTTTATGCCAGATTTCCTGATAATCTTGTAATCCTAATTGACGGACAACTAAATCAGTTTTGTTCATCTTAGATAACCATTTTGACGCCTTCAACTTTTGCAAGTTCTTTGTAAAGGGTTTCTACTTGCTCAAAGTTTTGCGCCACAATATCAATTGAAACAGAATTATAGGTACCTTTGCTGCTACGTTTTTCTTTTGGAATATAATCACCTGGTAAATATTTTTGTACCACGGCGATTAGATCTTGAGCTAAATTTTCACGGTTAACGCCAGCCACTTTAAATGTCATGGTAGCGGGGAATTCCATTACTTCTTTCAGTTTTTCATAATCATTTTCAGTTGTCATGTTGTTTCCTTAATTTAAGAATAAGGTGCGCGAATTAGCTAAATTCACACACCTTACGAATTTATTGATGTGATATAAATGAGGAAGCGCGGTTAATTTTCAAGGTGTTTAGTCGAATAATCCTTTAACCGTTAACACTAACCAGTCCCAACCTTTTCCTAAGAAGCCGCCTTCTTGTACATCTTCTAATGCTTGAAGATTCACTGTTGCGACATCTTTACCATCTAATTGATAAACGATTTTACCTACCACTTGGCCTTTTGCTAAAGGTGCTTGTAAGTATTTGTTATCTAATTCGTAACGTGCTTTTAAGTCAGCTTGTTTACCTTTTGGCACGGTAATAAATCCATCTTGTAATACACCAACTTTTACCTCACCTTTATCACCGTAGTAAACCGATTGTTTTGAAATTTCTTCATTGGCTTTGTAGGTTTTTAAGGTTTCAAAGTTAGCAAAACCCCATTGTAAGAGTTTTTTACTTTCAACTTCACGGCCTTTATAGGTAGGCACGCCCATGACAACAGAAATCAAACGCATATTGTTTGGGCTTGTTGCTGATGCGACAAGGTTATAACCTGCTTGGCTTGTGTGACCGGTTTTCATACCATCAACGTTAATGGTTTTATCCCATAATAAACCATTACGATTAGGTTGTTTGATTTTGTTGAAAGTAAAGTCTTTTTCCGCGTAGATTTTATATTCTTCCGGTAAATCACGAATAATATGCGCACCAATAATCGCCATATCACGTGCAGTTGAATATTGGTTTGGATCGTCTAAACCATGTGGTGTAGTGAAGTTAGTATTTTTTAAGCCAAATTGTTGAACGTATTTATTCATGGTATCAACGAAGTTAGCCACGGTACCCGAAATATGTTCAGCTACGGCAACACAGGCATCATTACCAGAAACAATGATAATCCCTTTGTTTAAATCACCTACAGATACTTGTTGATTTAAATTTAAGAACATTTTTGACGAATCAGGGAAATTTCTCCCCCAAGCGCTGTCACTAATCGTCACCATATCTTCATTATGAATTTTACCTTGTTTTAATGCCGCACCAACCACGTAGCTAGTCATCATTTTCGTTAATGAAGCAGGGTATTGGCGTTGATCAGGGTTAAGTGATGCCAGAACAGCACCAGAATTGTAATCCATTAAAACATAAGTTTGTGCATTCACTTCCGGTACTGCGATACCATATTGAATGTCTTCAGATACGGCAAATGTTGATGCTGCCATTAATCCCGAGCATAGTACAATTTTTTTCAATTTTGCAGATTGTTTTAACATAGCATTTCCTTTAATAGCTTATTAGTTTTTATAAGTATAAACGATTACGGGTTGCCCATTGATCGCTTTTTGTAATTTTGTTTTTAATTGATTAATATCCGATTGCTCCGTTAATGGACCAAAATGGATTTCGTAGTTTTGCCCATTTTGATTAATTTCCGTTTTGATGTCGTCTAGTGCGAGTTTTGTGATGATGCTTTCTGCTTGATTTTTTGACGACAGAGCGAGTAGTTTTAGCTTGAAGACAGTTTTTGCATCGTTTGTGCTTTCTAAGTTTTGATTTTTTTTTTCGTTATTTTTATTGATAACTAAACGGTCACTGGCTTCTTGCGTTTTAGCATGCTTAGCGAGTGTTTTTGCTCCTGCACCTGAAATTTGACCTTCATGATCCACATGTAAGGCTTCAATTCTTACTTGTCCTGTACCACGAGCAATAAGGCCTAATTCTTTCGCAGCCGAATGGGATAAGTCAATGATACGTTTCTCACTGAATGGGCCGCGATCATTAATTCGCACAATCACTTTGCGATTATTATGCAAGTTTGTGACAACTGCATAAGAGTTTAAAGGCAACGTTTTATGGGCTGCAGTGAAAAGAGCCGAATTATAGCGTTCACCATTAGCTGTTTTACGACCATTAAATTTATGGTGGTAATATCTTGCTGTCCCTTCTTTTGAATAGGATTTCGCCTCATCACCTTGTGTGGTGTATGTTTTACCATTCACTTCATAGCTCTGTGGCGCTTGAACGGTCGTGGTAATCGACAGTGAATCTCCTTGAATACCATACATTTTTTGCGTATCGGCAAAAGCAGAAAAACTTGAGCTACTTATCAAGGTAAAAAGTGCGGTCGTTTTTAAGATGTTTTTTAATGTCATACTTATTACTTTCAAGATTATCGGTGCTCTTCATAAGAAAGCCAAAAGGGAAATTAGTTCCCTTTCATAAAGCGAGGTTTGTGAGTATGAATGGACATCACTAAACCAAAGCTTGCCATGATGGCGACATATGAGGTACCGCCGTAGCTAAAGAGTGGTAAAGGCACCCCTACAACAGGCAAAATGCCACTCACCATACCAATATTCACGAAGACATAAACGAAGAATATCAGTGTGGTTGCGCCCGCAAGAATACGCCCGAAAGAGGTTTCTGCATTTACCGCAATTATTAAGCCACGGATAATAATAAACAAATAAATTGCCATCAGAATAAGAAAACCGACCATTCCATGTTCTTCACTCATCACGGCAAAAATAAAATCAGTGTGTGGTTCAGGCAAAAATTCTAATTGGGATTGTGTCCCTTGCATCCATCCTTTGCCAGATATACCGCCTGAACCGATGGCAATTTTGGATTGCAAAATATGGTAACCCGCCCCAAGTGGATCTTTCTCGGGGTCAAGTAAGGTTAATACACGCATGCGTTGGTAGTCATGCATTAAATACATCCACATGATAGGAATAAATGCCGCTAAACCAACTACTGCAGCAAGAATTAGCCACCAACTCATCCCAGCTAAGAATACCACGAATAGGCCTGATGCACTAACCAGAATTGACGTGCCTAAGTCTGGTTGAATAGCCACAAGTAAAGTCGGTACAATAATCATGGCGATAGCAATAAAGGTTTCGCTCATTTTCGGTGGTAATGGACGGTTACCTAAATATACCGCCACCATTAATGGTACTGCGAGTTTCACAATTTCAGAAGGCTGAAAGCGAATAAATCCCAGATCTAGCCAACGTTGAGCCCCTTTACTGGTTGTACCGATAGCATCAACTAAAATCAGCATGATAAAACCCACCAAATATAAGTAAGGGGCGAGTCGCTGATAAAATTTAGGGGGAAGTTGCGCCATAATTATCATCACGATAAAACCTAATATGACCTGAATAATACGATTTTGGAACATTACCTCACTGGCGCCGGATGCACTATAAAGTACAAGCATGCCATAGGCTGTAATAGCGGCTAATCCAATAAATAATAAAAAATCAATATGTAAGCGTTGCCATAATCGCAAGCATAGAGGCACTTTTTCTTCCATTATTCATTCTCACTTGGTTGAGATTCTAGTGCTGGCGCATCTAAATCAGTTTGGTCCGTCTTTTTCTCTTTTTCAGTATTTTCTTGACGTTCAATTTGTGGCAAGCGTTTATTCAAGTAGAAATCCATAATTTGCCGTGCAATTGGTGCCGCATTACTTGACCCTCCCCCCGCGTTTTCTAAAATAATGGTGACAACTAATTTCGGATCTTCATAAGGCGCATAAGCCGTGAACCAAGCATGGTCATGTAGTTCTTTTTTCAATCCCGCGGCATTATATTTTTGGTTTTCTTTTAAGCTGAATACCTGTGCGGTACCGGATTTCCCTGCTACATGATAATTCGTGCCGATAAAGGCTTTTCGTCCTGTTCCTGCACCTGAATTCACCACATTGAACATACCGCGCTTAGCCGCATCCCAATAAGCTTGTTTCGGGTCGGTAATATCTTCATATAAAAGCGGGTCTTGATACGGTTCAATGGTGACGCCCTCAACTGATTTCATTAAATGTGGCGTATGAATTTTACCGTTATTGACTACAATAGAGGTCGCTTTTGCCACTTGTAATGGTGTCGCTGTCCAATACCCCTGCCCAATACCCACTGAGATTGTATCGCCCTGTACCCAAGGTTTTTTATAACGTTTTTGTTTCCATTCTTTACTCGGCATATTGGCCGTGGCTTCTTCTTGAATTTCAATACCTGTCGGCATACCAAACCCAAAACGTTTCATCCACATGGAGAAACGATCAATACCTAAATTAAAGGCGGTTTGATAGAAGAAAGTGTCCGATGATTCAGTAATGGCTTTGTTTAAATCCGTATAACCATGCCCTGTTTTTTTCCAATCTCGGAAACGTTTTGTTGAGTTTGGTAATGTCCAGTAGCCTGGGTCAAAAATCGTGGTATTAGGTGTAATCACCCCTTCAGTTAATGCGGCAACAGCAACGAATGGTTTTACCGTAGAGGCCGGTGGATACACCCCTTGCGTCGCACGACTGTAAAGCGGTCGAGTAGGGTCTTCGAGTAAACGTTTATAATCACTAGAAGAAATGCCATCGACGAATAAATTATTGTCATAGCTTGGTGTTGAAACCATCGCTAATACACTGTTATCTTTCGGGTCAAGCACGACGACAGCGCCTTTTTGACCTGAAAGAAGCGACATAATAAAGCGCTGAAGGGTAAAATCGATAGTCAGATGAATACTTTTACCCGCGGTGGCTGGTTGTTCACGTAGTTTACGAATAACTTTACCACGGTTATTAATTTCAACCTCTTCGAAACCGGTTGTACCATGGAGTTGTTCTTCGTAATAACGTTCAATACCCAGTTTCCCCATGTCCGTAGAACCGGAATAGTTAGCAAATTTTTCTTCTTTTTTTAGGCGCTCAACATCTCGGTCATTAATGCGTCCAACATAACCCAAAATATGAGTCATGGCTTCGCCGTACAGATAATTTCGTTTGAAATAAGGACGTACATCAAGGCTTGGATATTTATACTGGTTTACTGCAAAACGGGCAATTTGCTCTTCCGTTAAGCTAGGTTTTAGTAAGATCGGCGTATAGCGTGTACCACGACGACGCTCTTTTTTGAAATGCTCAATGTCTTCATCGGTGAGTCCCACAACATAGCGCAATTCTTCAAAAGTGCGGTCTAAATTTTCTGTTTTTTCCGGCACGATATATAAACCGAAAAAAGTGAGGTTTTCTGCCAGTAACTCGCCGTAACGGTCGTAAATTAATCCGCGAGTAGGAGGAAGCGGAAGTAATTTAATACGGTTACCATTTGAGCGAGTTTGGTACATGTCGTAATTCACCACCTGGAGATGGTAAATATTAGCAAATAGCACACCACTTAGGGCTAAAATACCGATGAACGCGACCAATGTTCGACGCGCAAACAAGTTCCGCTCCGCTTTTTTATCGCGGATCGGTTCATTGGTTGGTGCAGAAAAGAATTTTTTTAAATTCATCGGTAATGTAATACGTTATTCTCTGTGATAAGGGTGGTTTGTCGTCAGTGACCACGCGCGGTATAAACTTTCTGCCACGACAACACGCACTAATGGATGGGGCAGTGTAAGTGGTGAAAGTGACCAACTTTGTTCTGCTGCTGCTTTGCATTCAGGAGATAAGCCCTCGGGTCCACCAATAAGCAAGCACACATCACGACCATCATTTTTCCAACCTTCTAATTGCTCAGCAAGTTGTGGTGTTGTCCAAGGTTTGCCTGGGATATCTAATGTGACCACTTTGCCTTTTCCGCAAGCAACGAGCATCGCTTTGCCTTCTTGCTCTAAGATGCGTTTAATATCTGCATTTTTTCCACGCTTTCCTGCAGGGATTTCAATGAGTTCAAAAGGCATGTCTTTAGGAAAACGACGTTGGTATTCTTCAAATCCGGTGGTAACCCAGGCCGGCATTTTGGTGCCCACTGCAATTAATGTGATTTTCATCCTTTTCCCTTTTAAAAGACCGTCAAAATTGACCGCACTTTATGCCCAAAGTTTTTCTAATTGATACATTTCACGTGCATCGCGCTGCATAATGTGAACGATGGTTTGACCGAGATCAACCACGATCCAATCCGCTGTATTACGACCTTCTTCACCAAAGGTTTCATAACCGGCTTTTTTACATTCCGCAATAAGGTTATCGGCCATCGCAGAGACTTGGCGGCTAGATGTACCGGTACAAATAATCATATTTTCAGTAATCGATGATTTGCCTTTTACATCAAAATGCACAATTTCAGTGCCTTTTAAATCATCGAGTTTATCAATTACAAATTCAACTAATGACATTTCTTTTCCTATCTAAATAAAGCGATGAATTCTATCATTGAATGAGGGAAAGGGATAGGCTTAGGGCAGATTTTATTTGAATTGTTTTATGGTTTTCATGGTGCTTAACGTAAATATTGGGGCAGCCATTCTGCCCCAAGTTTGAAGGAGTTAAACCCATAATAGAATGGCTAATAATTGCGGTGAAATAATTCGCAAGAACATTGTGAGCGGATAGACTGTCGCATAGGAGAGTGCGGCAGCGCCGCTTCCTTCTTTCAGTTCATTGGCGAAAGCGAGTGCTGGAGGATCCGTCATCGAACCCGCCAACAGACCACAAAGAGAAAGATAATTTAATTTCGCATATAATTGGGCAATCACACCGACAATGATTAATGGAATAAGCGTAATAAAAATACCATATCCCATCCATTCAAGACCAGAACCATGAGTGAGTGTGTCAACAAAGCTACCACCAGATTTTAAACCGACCACAGCGAGGAAGAGCACTATACCAATTTCTCGCAATGCCAAGTTCGCACTCGGTGGCATAAACCAATAGAGTTTGCCTATAGAACCAATTCGAGCCAAGATTAACGCGACAACTAATGGCCCGCCCGCTAGCCCTAATTTCAATGCCACAGGGAAGCCTGGAATATAGAAAGGAATGGAACCGAGTAATACCCCTAAGCCAATCCCAATAAATACTGGCAACATTTGTACTTGTAACAGTTTCTGTTTGGCGTTCCCGATGACTGAAATGGCTTGGTTGAGAATATCAGTTTTACCCACCATGTGTAATACATCACCAAATTGAAGTGTTGTATGTGCAGTTGGTACTAATTCGACACCTGCTCGGTTTAAACGTGAAATGACTACACCGTATTTTTGATGAATGCCGAGATGACGAATTTGTTTTCCGAGCACTTTTTCATTGGTGACTACTACACGCTCAGAACGAATTTCTCCACTTAGGCTTGCGACTGGAACATCAACTTCTTCCCCGATAATCAGATGCATTTTTTTCAAGCCTTCAGGGTTACCAACTAAATGTAAAATATCATCAAGCTGAACATTGGTATCCGCTTTCGGCACAATAACAAGCTCACCTCGTTTCAATCGAGAGCAGACGACATCTTCATCATCAAAACCTGGAATTTCAATCAAATGGATGCCGTTGAGATTGGTATTGGTGACTCTTAGAGATAGGCTTTTGAGCGCTTCTTTATCGTTACCCGTTTCTTTTTCAAAATTTGCTGCTTCTTCATCCACTTTAATTTTAAAGAAAAGACGAATAAGCCACATAGAAAGCAAAATGCCACAAATCCCAAAAGGATAGGCCATCGCATAGGCCATCCCCATATTAGACGTCGTTTGCGACATCCCTAATTCAGAAAGAATTTGCTGACCCGCACCGAGAGATGGCGTATTGGTGACAGCACCAGAGTAAATACCAAGCATCACATCAAGAGGAATATCTACAAGCTTATAAATGAGAGTCGTCACGAGTGCACCGAGTGCAACGATTAAGATCCCTAATCCATTTAAAGTTAAGCCTGATTTTCGTAAGGAAGAAAAAAATCCGGGACCGACTTGAATACCTATCGTATAAACAAACAGAATTAACCCGAATTCTTGTACGAAATGTAACGTATGGCTATCCAGTTTTATGCCATATTGCGTGGTAAAATGGGCAACGAAAATACCACCGAATAGCACGCCACCAATACCTAGCCCTACACCTTTAATTTTAAAATGCCCGATCCATAGACCAATGATGGCAACTAAGGCAAGTAAACCAATGGTAATCGCAGTTTCACTCATGTCGACCTCTAATTTATTAAAAATTTAACTATTTTGGATTATATCAACTTGATTTTTTACCCGCTTGTGACAAAGTCAAAAAATGTTATCTTCATCACATTTTTTCTTGCTTAAAAATAAACACAGCCTAAAATGACCGCACTTTTTAAATTTTATAGGTTGATTATGGATTACGCTCAAGAAGCCATTAATTCACTTTTATGGATAGTAAAAACATTAGCGATGACGGCTGTTGTGTTTAGCTTTGGTATTTTCTTATTAGTCCGTTTTACCCATTGGGGAAAACAATTTTGGCAATTTGCTGGTGGGTATCTTTCACCACGCCGAAGTATTAAACCTTTGCTATTTTTCTTATTAATTGTGGCGATGACATTGGTTAGCGTGCGTATTAGCTTGGTGCATTCCGAGTGGTATAACAATATGTACACATCCTTGCAGGAATTTAATGAACCTGTATTTTGGGATCAAATGGTACTGTTTTGTGTGATTGCGACAAGTTCAGTCATTGCCGCATTACTTAGCTACTATTTAGAACAACGTTTTTCTATTGATTGGATTGAATGGCTAAACGGTCAGTTAGTGGATAAATGGATGGAGGACCGCGCGTACTATAAAACCCAGTATGTGTCTGCCAACTTAGATAACCCCGATCAACGTATTCAACAAGATGTGCAATCCTATGTTCGAACCACGCTTTCTTTAAGTACAGGAGTGATTGATGCCGTCACCTCCATGATTTCTTATACGATCTTATTGTGGGGATTAGCGGGGCCAATGATGGTATTTGGTACTGAAATTCCACGCATAATGGTGTTCTTGGTCTTCGCTTATGTGATTATTACTACCGCGATAGCATTCCATTTGGGACGTCCGTTAATTATGTTGAATTTCGTCAACGAACGTTTAAACGCTAACTATCGTTATTCTTTAATTCGTATCAAGGAATATGCGGAAAGTGTGGCATTTTATGCCGGTGAGAAAGTTGAGCGTAGTCAGCTTTATAAACAATTTAGTGCGGTGATCAATAACATGTGGGATATTGTTTATCGAACTTTAAAATTCTCTGGTTTTAACCTAGTGGTTAGCCAAGTTTCTGTTGTGTTTCCTTTGCTTATTCAAGTCGGTCGCTATTTTGAGAAGCAAATTAAACTTGGTGATCTGATGCAAACGCTACAAGTATTTGGTAAGTTGCATTCCAATCTTTCGTTCTTCCGTAATTCTTACGATGGTTTTGCCGGATACAAAGCCACATTGGATCGTTTGACCGGCTTTGGTTATGCGATTGATATGGCGAATCGTCAATCTACCTCCTATTTACACGAACATGAAACTGACGTGATCTTTAAGGATTTAAGTATCAGTAATCCATTTGGAAAAACTTTAATTGAGAATTTAAATTTGACACTACCACAAGGTTCAACCTTATTAATTCAAGGTGATTCTGGTGTGGGGAAAACCACATTGTTGAGAACCGTGGCAGGGCTGTGGGCGTATTCTGAAGGGGATGTATATTGTCCAACTCACCAACTTTTCTTATCGCAAAAGCCTTATTTACCGCAAGGTAGTTTGTTAACGGCACTGGCTTATCCGAATGAAGAAAAGACCTTTAATCGTGATGAGATGATTGAGGTATTAAAACGAGTGTCTTTAGGCCATTTACAAGATCGTTTAGAGCAAGAGCAAGATTGGACACGTATTCTATCACTTGGTGAGCAACAACGTTTGGCTTTTGCTCGTTTGCTGTTATACAAACCGAAAGTCGCATTCCTGGACGAAGCCACGGCGAGTATGGATGAAGGCTTAGAAAATACGATGTATCGCCTATTAAAAGAACGCTTACCTTATACAACCGTTATTAGCGTGGGACATCGTTCAACCTTACAAGCTTTCCATCAGCAGCAATTGATGATTTTAGGTAACGGCAAGTGGCAATTCACTGACCGAAATCTCGTATAAAACACAACTAGAATTGACCGCACTTACCTTGCTTGAAAAAATAGTAGGGGAAGTGTGGGCGATCAAATTAAAAAATCCTGTTATCAAACTCGATTTTTTGGTACATTTAGCACAATTTTTTTCTATGCTCAGAAATGAGTAATTTTTCACCAAACTAATGACGGAATTCTTATGTTATTCAAAAAAATTCGTGGTTTATTTTCAAATGATCTTTCTATCGATCTAGGTACAGCAAATACATTAATTTATGTGAAAGGCCAAGGTATCGTACTTGATGAGCCTTCAGTTGTGGCAATTCGTCAAGACCGAATGGGGGCATACAAAAGCATTGCGGCAGTAGGTAAAGAAGCAAAACAAATGCTTGGTCGTACACCAAAAAGCATTGTGGCAATTCGTCCGATGAAAGATGGTGTAATTGCCGATTTCTCTGTGACTGAAAAAATGTTGCAATATTTTATTAAACAAGTACATAGCGGTAACTTTATGCGTCCTAGCCCGCGTGTGCTTGTTTGTGTACCGGCTGGTGCAACTCAAGTTGAACGTCGTGCAATCAAAGAATCGGCATTAGGTGCAGGTGCTCGTGAAGTGTATTTAATTGAAGAGCCAATGGCGGCTGCAATCGGTGCAAATTTGCCGGTTTCTACAGCGATCGGTTCAATGGTGATTGATATCGGTGGTGGTACCACTGAAGTGGCGGTGATTTCTTTAAACGGTATCGTGTACTCATCCTCTGTTCGTATTGGTGGTGACCGTTTTGATGAAGCGATCATCTCTTATGTTCGTCGCACTTTTGGTTCTGTGATTGGTGAACCAACTGCAGAGCGTATCAAACACGAAATTGGTACAGCTTACATTCAAGAAGGCGATGAAATTTTAGAAATGGAAGTGCACGGTCACAATCTTGCTGAAGGTGCGCCTCGTTCATTTAAATTAACCTCTCGTGATGTACAAGAGGCTCTTCAACAACCATTAAATGGTATTGTTGCAGCTGTGCGTACAGCGCTTGAAGAATGTCAACCAGAACACGCCGCAGATATTTTCGAACGCGGTATGGTATTAACGGGTGGTGGTGCTTTATTACGCAACATTGATGTATTGTTATCAAAAGAATGTGGCGTACCAGCAATCATCGCAGAAGAACCATTAACTTGCGTAGCTCGTGGTGGTGGTGAGGCAATCGAAATGATTGATATGCACGGCGGCGATATTTTCAGCGACGAAATTTAATCTCTAAAAGTGCGGTTAGAAAAATCGGCGTTTTAATTCGTCTGATTTTTTGACCGCACTTTTCCTTTCAACCCTAGGACAGTGAATGAAACCCATTTTTGGTAAAGCACCACCATTAGGTATCCGACTCACATTAGCGGTGATTGCTTCGATGACACTCATTTTAGTTGATGGGCAAACCTCATCAATGACGAAGGCGCGTAGTGTCATGGAAACTGCCGTCGGAGGCTTGTATTACCTTGCGAATGGGCCAAGAACAGTTCTAGATGGTGTATCAAGTAACTTGGTGGATACCAACAAACTGCTTATTGAAAATAAAGTATTGCGTGAGCAGTTGCGTGAGAAAAATGCCGATCTTTTATTATTGGACCAACTCAAGGTAGAAAACCAACGTCTTCGTTTACTTCTTAATTCGCCTTTACGTACCGATGAATATAAAAAGATTGCAGAAGTGCTTACAGCTGAAACCGATGTATATCGTCAACAAGTGGTGATTAATCAAGGAGAGCGAGATGGTGCTTATGTCGGTCAACCCGTAATTGATGAAAAAGGGATGATTGGACAGATTATATCTGTGGGCGAAAATACGAGCCGAGTATTGCTTTTAACGGATGTGACTCATTCAATTCCAGTACAAGTTTTACGTAATGATGTTCGTGTGATTGCGAGTGGTACAGGACACTCTGATGAGCTTACCTTAGATAATGTACCTCGTTCCGTGGATATTGAAAAAGGCGATTTATTAGTAACTTCGGGTTTGGGCGGACGTTTTGTAGAAGGCTATCCTGTGGCAGTCGTACAAAGCGTGTCTCGTGATGGCTCAAATTACTTTGCAACGGTGAAAGCGAAACCTTTGGCTGAGTTAGATCGTTTACGTTATCTGCTTTTACTTTGGCCGAGCAATCTTGATATGTCGAAAGTCAAATCTATGTCACCGGAAGAAGTGCGTCGTCTTGTACAGCAGCGTTTGGAAAGCCAAGCTCATGAAGCAAAACATTCTGTGAGAAAAACCAAAATTATGGATGATCAATCGGATAGCTCTCAACCACATACAGGAAAAGAAATCGTGGATCCTGAAATTCCGACCACAATGCCTCAACAAGAGGAACCGGTTTCTCCAGAGCAACAAGAACATAGGGATGAAGACTAATGCAAGGGCGTTTTATTTTTCAATGGGCGACCATTTTATGCTTTTTTGTTGTGGCATTAGTGATGGAGTTAGCGCCATGGCCAGCAGGCTTTCAAGCTTTTAAACCTTCTTGGTTGATTTTAGTCTTGCTTTACTGGACCCTTGCTTTACCTGATAGAGTAAGCATTGGTTTGGCATTTTTACTCGGAGTTTTATGGGATATTGTGCTAGGCTCTATTTTAGGCGTGCATGCGCTGGTACTTTCTATTACCTTCTATTTTGTTTCTAAATATTACTTAATGTTGCGTAACCTTTCCTTGTGGTTTCAAAGCTTATTAGTACTTCTTTTCGTTTTTGTCATTCGAGTGGCTATTTTCTTGGTTGAATTTTCTTTGCATGGTGCATTTTTTAATTGGCAGGAAATCTTTGGTGCTGTTGCATCTGGCATCTTATGGCCTTGGGTATTCTTATTGATGCGTACTGCGCGTCGAAGAGTTGGATTGCATTAATCATAAAAAAGCTGATGAAGAAGTTCATCAGCTTTTCTTTTTAGTTTTTACGACGATAGTTTGTTTTTCTCGTCGAAGTATTTCTCGTTTGGGACGTAGAATGGTGCTTTAAACGATAAGGTTTTGGAATATCACTAATCAATGAATTCGGGTCATATTGACTGACAGGAATAGAATGACCAATGTATTCTTCAATTGCCGGTAAATTCATCGCATATTCTTCACAAGCAAAGCTGATAGACACACCACTTTCACCTGCTCGACCAGTACGACCAATACGGTGAACGTAATCTTCTCGATCATCGGGTAAATCAAAGTTAAAGACATGAGTCACGTCTGAAATATGCAATCCACGCGCCGCAACATCAGTTGCCACGAGAATATCGAGCTCACCATCTGTAAATTGTTTGAGCAATGAAAGACGTTTTTTCTGTGCCACATCACCCGTGAGTAATCCAACACGATGGCCATCTGCTGCTAAATAGCCCCAAATTTCTTCACATTTATGTTTAGTGTTCGCAAAAACAATACAACGCTCCGGCCATTCCTCCTCCATTAACGTGAGTAAGAGGGGGATTTTGTCTTCATTTGAGGGATAGAACAGTTCCTCTTTAATTCGATGCCCCGTTTTTTGTTCTGGTTCAATTTCAATATATTCCGGTGAGTTCATATCTTCAAAGGCAAGTTCTTGCACTTTGTAAGAGAGCGTTGCAGAAAATAACATGGTGAGGCGTTCTTGCGGAGAAGGGCATTTACGTAATAAATAACGAATATCACGAATGAAACCTAAATCGAACATACGATCCGCTTCGTCCAATACTACGACTTGGATATCATCTAAACGGATAATCCCTTGTTTCACGTAGTCAATCACACGACCAGTGGTACCAATTAAAATATCCACACCGGCCTCGATAGCTTTGAGCTGTTTATCATAGCCATCCCCACCATAAGCAAGTGCGGTTCGTAACCCACTTGTTCTTGCTAATAACTCAGCATCATGATTAATTTGCACGGCCAGTTCACGGGTTGGTGCAAGAATTAATGCACGGGGTTGATTGGTGGCAAAATTAGGTTGATGTGTTAATAAGTGATGAAATGTTGCCGTTAAAAATGCCATCGTTTTACCTGTGCCGGTTTGTGCTTGGCCAGCAACATCTTTTCCTTGCAAGGTAATAGGTAATGATAACGCTTGAATCGGGGTACAGTATTCAAACCCCTTGTCTTGTAGGGCTTTTTGTACGATAGGATGTAATGGAAGATCAGCAAATCGCTGCTGGCTTAAATAATTTTCTTGCATGATAAATAATGGTTCTCAGAAATAAATAGGGCTAAGGATAGCACGAAGTCGGAAAAATATCCTTAAAAATGACGAGCTTATTAATAAGATTAAGCTTGTGATTGAGCTGATTGGGTTCGCTCTCATTTTCTTACAATATAGCTACAAGTTGGGTGCAGTGTCAGCTTTTTAGCTTGGATAAAATGAATTAAGGCTTGATAGAGTTTATCCGCCACACCTTGTCCTCGAAGAGAATCATCAACAAACGTGTGATTAGCATTTATGGTATCGGGTGTTTCATAAAAATAGGTGAGTTTAGCGATTTTCTTGCCTTGCTCATCGAGTAAGAAAAACTCTCCCTGTTTACCATTGTCGTGATGCTGAAGACTCATTTGATATTCCATTCATCACTGAGATTGGGAGCCATGGCAAAATCAGCAGTATCACTTGGAATGGCTTTTTCTTCTGCAGCCCATTCGCCTAAATCAATGAGTTGGCAGCGTTTGCTGCAAAAAGGGCGAAATTGACTTTCCTGTGTCCAGGGCACGGGCTTTTGGCATGTCGGGCAAGGGACTTCAAAAATTTCATCAGACATTTTTCTTTCTCGATTCACTTAAATAAAATTGGTGCAATTCTAGCACTTTTTGTTTTAAGTGCGGTAAGTTTTCTGGCAATTTTGCATCATTTGAAATGATATCATCCGCCCATTTTAATCTTTCTTCTCGGCTGACTTGTGCATTCATAATAGATTGAATTTGCTGAATATTATTATGATCTCTCGATGATGCACGAGCTATCTGAGTTTCAGGTTTAACATCGATTACAAGCACGCGATCGCAAAGTGTGGTGAGCTTGTTTTCAATAAGCAGTGGAACGACAAACAAGGTATAAGGAGCGGTCTGGGCATTTAACTGCGCTAACATTCTTTCGCGAATAGCAGGATGTAATAAATGATTGAGCCAGTTTTTTTCATTTTCGTCTGCAAATACTTTTTTTCGTAGCTCAGCTCGATTTAATTCGCCCTCTTCAGTCAGAATCGATTCTCCAAAGTGCTCAGCAATTTGAGCAAGCAGCGGTGAGCCTTTTTCAACCACTTCTCTAGCCACAATATCTGCATCAACAATGGGTACACCAAGTTCAACAAAGAGATTTGTAATCGTGCTTTTTCCACTACCGATGCCGCCAGTGAGTCCTACAATATAAGTCATGATATTCCTTGCTACTTGATTTAAGAGGAGGATGTTTTACATCCCCTCCTTAAACATAATATTTTTTAATGTTGCCAATATATTACATTTATAGGTTGATTGCACTGGTGATAATTAACGATAAGCAAAGAAAGGGCGCGAAAGGTAAAACAGGTTTACGAGAAATCCAATAACCTATGATGCCTAATAGACAGGTAATGAATAAGAAAAGTGGTAAGTGCTCGATGGTGAGATAAGAGCCGATTCCTAAAGCGAGCCAATAATCGCCACGACCTAACGCTTCCTTCTTATAAAACCATTTAGACAAATGATAGATGATATAAAAAACACTGAAAAAACTAACCGCACTTTCTAAACTTTGAGAAAGCGTCAGAATTGAAAATTCTTGATGTGCGCCGAATAGCCCCAGGAAAAATAAAAATAGGCAAGGTGTTGGTGAAATCAGTTGATAATGCCAGTCTAGCCAACTGATAACAAAGATGAGACTAAGCGTAATCGCGAGCCATAAAGTAAACAATTCATCCTGAAGAAAATAATCGAGTACAGCAAAACAGAGTCCGAATCCTAAAAAATAACGAAAAATATGACCACACTTTTGAGATTGAATCAATGCTTTTTCGCTATGGAAAATAGGCCTGTTTTCGGGATAAAGTTCGACATAGTTCTGATAAATTTCTTGTTGAAGGTTAGGAATAAAACGATCAATATAAAACCAAGCAAAGATGCCTGCTAGACCACCCAATAAGAAAAAGGCTAATATCATCATTGGATTACCGAACCCATATTAAAAATCGGCAGATACATACCCATCATTATGATACCAATTAAACTACCAATAATGAGCATCATTAATGGCTCTAAAAGTTGGGAAAGTAAATCAATTTGATGATTGAGCTTTTCTTGATAGTTATCAGCAATATGACGCAACATCAATGCAAGTTTTCCACTTTTCTCTCCAATTTGTAGCATTTGCTGCGCTTCCATTGGGAAAAGATGGCTACTGACACTTTCTGAAAATGGATAACCTTGAGAAACCCACTGTAAAATTGACCGCACTTCTTGTTGTAGCAGAATATCGCCTTTTAAGGTACGTTGTGTTTGCCAAGTTTGCTGTTTGGGAAGAAAACTATTTAACGCAGGCGTTAAGGCTACACCGGATTGAAGCATTAATTGCAGGTTATGGCTAAAACTGATTAGGCGAGAAAGGCAAATGATATTGCCCCAAATTGGCATGCGATTAATCAGTGCATTCTTTTTTTGATTCAGCCAAAGAGAATGTTTTAATGCCATCTTCAGCATAAAAAGAGCGAAAATACAGACAATCATCAATGAAATAAAATGATATTGTAGGAATTGAGACATGGCTAATAATACGGCAGTTAATGTCGGTAATTCAGCGGAATTTTCACCATAAATTTCAGCAAATTGCGGTACAACGAAGAGTAATAAAATTAACGTAAGTGAAAGCGAAATACCTAATACCATGGCAGGATAAAGCATGATTTTTTGTAATTTGCGTTGAAGCGCTAATGATTGAGTTCGACGTTCTGCGATTTTAGTGCATACCTCCGCCAGTTTTCCTGTCATCTCTCCCACTTGAATAAGTTGAATTTCTTGAAAATTTAAATACTTTCCTTGTATTTCCAAGCTTTGTGAAAACGAAATGCCACTTTCAATTAATTCAATTAAGGCGCCAAGCCACTGATGCAATCCCAATTGCGTGCAGTTATCTTGCAAAATGTGCAATGCATTTTTTAATGGAATGGCAGAGCTGAGCAGAGTAGCTAGCTGATTTAATAAAGCACTGATTTCAGCATTTTTAGGTTTCTGATTAAGTTGCCAATCTTGTTGCAAGCGAATTCTACTAAAACCTTTTGCAATTAACAGAAATTGTGCGGCTTGTTTAGATTGAGCAACAAGACTGCCTTTTTGCCATTGTTGTCGCTGGTTATAGGCTTGAAAATAAAAGAGTTTTTGCTTTGCCATAGTGATACCTATTTTTTGCCTAACACGCGTTGAATCTCATCGAGATCGGTGATGTGATCTTTTACTTTTTCTAACGCGCTTTGATAAAGTGAATCGAAATCAGTTTGGTAGCGATTGTTTTTGCATTGTAAAAATTGATATACCCCAATTCGACCTCGGTATCCCTGATGGCAATCGCAAGAATCACTGAAATGTTGACCGCACTTTAAGCAACGTTTACGCACCAATCGTTGTGCGATAACTAATAAGAGACTGTTTTCAATTTCGTGAGATTGAATGCCTAGTTGTTGCAAGCGTGAAATCGCTGAGATGGCATCGTTGGTATGTAAGGTAGAAAGCACTAAATGGCCGGTTTGAGCGGCTCTTAATGCCATCAATGCACTTTCTTCATCTCGAATTTCACCAAGCATAATAATGTCGGGATCTTGTCGTAAAAATGTACGAAGTAATCGACTAAAATCTAAACCGATTTGCGGATTTACTTGAGTTTGAATGATGCCTTCTAATTCAATTTCAACAGGATCCTCTGCCGTCATAATGTGTTTATCTGATGTGTTGAGCCATTGAAGTGCGGTATAAAGCGAGATACTTTTTCCACTTCCTGTTGGTCCAGTTACAAGAATTAAACCTTGAGGTTGGCTGAGCGCGTGTTGAAATTGGATTTGTTGCTTTTGTGTCATGCCAAGTTCAGCAAAACTTAACTGAACTGGTTTATTTTGTTGTAATCGTAATACCGCTTTTTCTCCCCAATGTGTGGGCAAGGTAGAAAGGCGGAAATCTAAAATATCGGAGAACGTGGTTTTGAATTGAAAGCGGCCATCTTGTGGTAGCCGAGTTTCACTGATATCCAGTTTAGCTAAGAGTTTTAAACGAGAAATCACACGATTGGCGAACGCTTTACTGATTACCGGCTGTGGCTGTAGTACGCCATCAATACGTAAACGAATTAAGAGTCCACTTGGCTGAGTTTCTAAATGAATATCGGAGGCATTTTTTTGTAGGGCTGTTTCAAAAATACTATTTAATAATTGAATAACGGGTTCATCTTCATTAGATAAATTAGCAGCGTTTTCGTCTTCAGAATGATGATAAAACGTTGTTTGGTCTTCTATTTGATTGGCTTTAGGGGCAAGGGATTGTAAAAGTTGTTTGAGTTGAGTCGTTTCAAATAAAATCGGTTCAACTAATTTTCCACTTAAAAAAGCAAAGGTTTCACAAGCTGCAAGATTATTTAGCGAATCCACCGCAAGCCATAAATGGTGTTCGTCTTCTTTAAGAGGGAGAGCAAAGTAACGCAACAGTAAAGCTTGTTGCTGTTGGTTTTGTTGCCAATATTGTGGCGAGATATGATAAATCTCGCCATTTTTTGCGATTGCTTGATAGGCCATGTTTCGCTATTTGGTAGGAGAGCAGAAACCCGCAGGGAATAAATCCGCATTGCTTGGGCAAGCGGTTGTCCAGGTAACACCTGATGAGGTTGAGCCTGTCGCCGTTAAAGAATAACTGATCCCATCTAATGCACCATTTCCTGTTACCGTAATCACACCCGATTTCGTGGTAATGGATTTAACATAGCCTTTTGCAGTAGTGATGTCTGCTGCAATGCCATTTGAACCACCAGAACAGTTTGTCGGGGCATTGGTGCTATAGACACATAACTCCACATCAGATTTATAAGGTGCCGAAGCTTGTAACAATTCGGAGATAGCCGCTTTTTTGGTATAATTTTGATAAGACGGAATGGCGATCGTCGCGAGAATAGCAATAATCGCAATCACGATCATCAATTCAATTAACGTAAAACCTTTATGTAAAGGTTTAGAAAAAGTCAGTTTCATTAAATTAAATTTCCTTTTGGTTGAATAAAAAAATGCCAGGATTGGCTGCAACATTGTGTAAAAGGGAAAAATGAAAGTGAAACTGACTGCACTTCTTTTGCGATCTCGATCGCAAAAATAAAATTTAATCGCAGAAAAACAGATGAATAAGATAAAAAATGGCTGGTTAAGCCAGGCAAGAAAAGTGATTTCACCACATTTTGATGAACGTCCTGATGTAGAGGATATTTCATTACTCGTCATCCATTACATCAGTTTGCCGCCAGAACAATTTGGTGGGGGATATGTAGATGATTTTTTCCAAGGCAAACTCGATCCCACTATCCATCCCTATTTTGAAGAAATTTATCAATTTCGTGTGTCAGCCCATTGTTTAATTGAACGGGATGGCAAGGTGACGCAATATGTGAGTTTCGATGATAGAGCATGGCATGCGGGACTTTCTTGCTTTGAAGGTCGGGATAAATGTAATGATTTTGCGATTGGTATTGAGCTAGAGGGCAGTAATGAACAGCCTTTTACAGAGGAACAATACCAAGTGCTTGCTGCATTAACACGAGATATCATGCAAGCTTATCCGAAAATAACGCTCGATCGTATCGTTGGTCATTGCGATATTTCGCCAGGTCGTAAGATCGATCCGGGTCAATATTTTGAGTGGGAACGCTATTTAGCGTTAGTCAAAAAAGGCTTGGATGAAAAATAACCACTAAAATTTTTACTTGAATGTGAATAAGATGATTTCTGTGAATAAGCGTTATCTTCATGAAATTAAAGATAAAATTTCTTCTCAAAAATCGATGGTAAAATGCTAAGAAGAGTTATGCAACAGTCACCATTTGCTCAATCACAATTTTATCCACAGAAATATTGAATAACTCACAGCTGTTATTTTTTCATCAGACAAGATATGTTTAAATTAAAAAATGGCTGAATTTTTGACCGCACTTTGATGAGAAAAAGTGCGGTCATTTTTTTCGAGAAATTTTTGAGCAAATATTATTCAAAAATGAAAAAAAGTGAAGTGAGAAAAGCTGTTTTTGATCTTTATACACAGTTAAATTTAGGCTATCCAAGTGTTACCCACAGAGTTATCCACAATAGGCTAAATATGCCCATTCGGTTGATAAAAAAGCGAATTTATGAAACAATCTGCAAATTATTTTTGTACAAAATTTAAGGTGAACGATAGTGATCGATTTTGATGGCTACCGTCCAAATGTAGGCATTGTCATTTGTAATCGCAAAGGGCAGGTGCTTTGGGCTAAACGATACGGGCAGAATTCGTGGCAATTCCCGCAAGGTGGAATTAATGATAATGAAAGTGCCGAACAAGCCATGTATCGTGAATTATATGAAGAGGTTGGCTTGCAACCCAAAGATGTGAAGGTGCTTTACGCGTCTAAACATTGGTTGCGTTATAAGCTGCCGAAAAGATTGCTGCGCTATGACAGCAAACCCGTGTGTATTGGGCAAAAACAACGTTGGTTTTTGTTGCAATTAGTGGGGGATGAAAAAAATATTAATATGAACACAACAAAATCACCGGAATTTGATAGTTGGCGTTGGGTAAGTTTTTGGTATCCCGTACGTCAGGTTGTGTCCTTTAAGAAAGATGTTTATCGCAAAGCGATGAAAGAGTTTGCCCAAGTGATGTTTGGCAACGAAAAAACATTGTTTGAAAATTCGCAAGAGCATGAGACAAATAAGCCTTATCATGCGGTGCGTAAAAATGGTTCTTCTAAATATCAAAAACGTTCATTTTATAAATCAAGGGGGCAATAATGCTCACTTTTATTCTGCTTTGTTTACTTGTCGGGTCTGTGGTTGGTTTTCTTGCCGGATTATTTGGCATTGGTGGTGGGTTAATTATCGTCCCAACCTTGGTTTATTTATTGCCGATGGTAGGCGTACCTGAACCATTGTTGATGTCCACGGCATTAGGAACTTCATTTGCGACCATTGTCATTACCGGATTTTCTTCTGCACAGCGTCACCATAAACTAGGTAATATAGTCTGGAGTGCCGTGAAAGTATTGGCACCTATGGTGATGATCTCGGTCTTTATCTCTGGTTTGTTTATTGGCAAACTTGATCGTGATGTATCAGCCAAAATCTTTGCCTGTTTAGTCGTGTATTTAGCGGCAAAAATGGTGATTTCTATTAAGAAAAACACAGGGAAAACCAAACCTTTAACAACACAAGCATCTGTTATCGGTGGTATTTTAATTGGGATGGCATCAAGTGCAGCTGGAGTTGGCGGTGGTGGTTTTATCGTGCCATTTTTAAATTCCCGCGGGATTGATATGAAAAAAGCCATCGGTTCTTCTGCATTCTGTGGCGCACTTCTTGGTTTATCTGGCATGTTGAGCTTTATAGTGAGTGGTTGGGGTAATCCTTCTATGCCAGATTATTCCCTAGGTTATGTTTATTTGCCTGCCGTGCTTGGTATTACGGGCACTTCATTCTTCACTTCTAAACTAGGGGCAACAGCAACCTCCAAACTCCCTGTCCCAACCTTGAAAAAAGGCTTTGCCTTGCTATTAGTTGCGATCGCAGTTGATATGTTTATTAAATAAGGAATGTTATGAATTCAGAATTTTTGATGCTTCCGCATTTTGATCCGACTATTTTCACTTTCGGTGATAGCAATATTGGGCTGCGTTGGTATGGCTTAATGTATCTATTAGGTTTCATTTTTGCTCGTTGGCTAGCGGTTCGTCGAGCAAATCAACCGAATAGTGGTTGGACCGTCGAACAAGTGGATACGTTACTTTTTAATGGCTTTATGGGCGTATTTTTAGGTGGTCGCATTGGCGATGTCTTTTTCTATAACTTCGATCATTTTGTTCAAGATCCGCTGTATTTATTCCGTGTTTGGGAAGGGGGAATGTCATTCCATGGTGGATTAATTGGGGTGATTATCTCAATGATTTGGACCTCTTATTCTCAAAAAAGAAGTTTCTGGCAGACAGCAGATTTTGTTGCGCCTTTGATTCCATTTGGTTTAGGGATGGGACGAATTGGTAACTTCATCAATTTAGAACTTTGGGGACGAGAAACGGATGTGTCTTGGGCTATGATTTTCCCAAATGATCCATTGTTATTACCTCGCCATCCTTCACAGCTTTATGAGGCCTTCTTAGAAGGTTTCATTTTGTTTATTATTCTGAATGTCTTCATTAAAAAGCCTCGTCCTGTAGGTTCGGTAGCTGGATTATTCCTGGTTGGTTACGGGATTTTCCGTTTTATCGTTGAATATGTTCGTGAGCCTGAAGTGGAATCTTTCTTAGGCATCATGACACGTGGCCAGGCTCTTTGCTTACCTATGATTATTGGCGGTGGATTAATTATAGCATGGGCATACAATCGCGCGAAAAGTGCGGTTTATCAGTAAGGAGTTTTTTATGAAACAATACTTAGATCTTTGTCGACGCATTGTAAATGAAGGTGAGTGGGTTGCTAACGAGCGTACTGGCAAGCGTTGCCTTACAGTGATTAATGCGGATTTAGAATATGATGTTGCTAATAATCAATTCCCTTTAATTACCACGCGAAAAAGTTATTGGAAAGCGGCAATTGCGGAGTTTTTAGGTTATATCCGTGGTTATGATAACGCCGCGGATTTCCGCAAGCTTGGCACCAAAACATGGGATGCAAATGCTAATGAAAATGCAGCTTGGCTTGCCAATCCACATCGTAAAGGCACCGATGACATGGGCCGTGTTTATGGTGTGCAAGGCAGAGCATGGCGTAAACCGAATGGCGAAACCATCGATCAACTTCGTAAAATTGTAAACAATTTAAGTCGAGGTATTGATGATCGCGGTGAAATTCTGACTTTCTTCAATCCTGGCGAATTTGACCTAGGCTGTTTGCGTCCTTGTATGCACACTCACACATTTTCCTTAGTGGGCGATACATTGTACTTAACCAGCTATCAGCGTTCTTGTGATGTGCCACTTGGCTTAAACTTCAATCAAATTCAGGTCTTTACTTTCCTTGCTTTGATGGCGCAAATTACCGGCAATAAACCGGGTAAGGCATATCATAAAATTGTAAATGCGCATATTTATGAAGACCAACTAGAGTTAATGCGTGATGTGCAATTAAAACGTGAACCATTCCCTTCACCACAATTAGAAATTAATCCTGATATTAAAACCCTTGAAGATCTTGAAACTTGGGTGACGATGGATGATTTCAAGGTGGTGGGTTATCAATCTCACGAACCAATCAAATATCCTTTCTCAGTTTAGGCATTCAACGTGCGGTCAGATTTAGACGAGAAATTTATGCAACACGCCCTGATGCTTGCCGATCGTGCAGAAGCGCTCGGTGAGATTCCTGTCGGGGCAGTGTTGGTGGATGATGAAGGAAATATTCTCGGTGAAGGCTGGAATTTATCTATCATTGAAAATGATCCAACCGCTCACGCTGAAATTGTCGCATTACGTAATGCAGCACAAAATATTCAAAATTATCGTCTGCTCAATACCACACTCTATGTCACCCTTGAGCCTTGTACTATGTGTGCGGGTGCGATTTTACATAGCCGTATTAAACGATTAGTCTTCGGTGCGTCAGATTATAAAACGGGGGCTGTAGGTTCTCGCTTTCATTTCTTTGATGATTATAAAATGAATCACTCATTAGAAATTACCTCTGGCGTGCTCGCAGAAAAGTGCGGTCAGAAATTGAGTGATTTTTTCAAAAAAAGACGAGAGCAGAAAAAAGAAGAAAAGCGGGAAAAGAATCTCCCGCTTGATGTTGAGTCTCAATCTTAAACTTGCCAATCAATTTCAGTTAAACCATTTTGTTTTAAATATTCGTTAGTTTTAGAAAAATGATGACATCCTAGAAAACCACGATGTGCAGAAAGTGGAGAAGGATGCGGGGCAGTTAAAACATAATGACGATTGCGATCAATAAATTGCCCTTTTTTCTGAGCATGGCTTCCCCAAAGTAAAAATACGACTTTTTCACGATGTTCATTAAGTGCTGCAATCACTTGATCTGTAAAAACTTCCCAACCAAATTTAGCATGTGAATGAGCCATGCCACGTTCTACGGTCAGCACGGTGTTAAGCAGCAACACACCTTGCTCCGCCCATTTCACTAAGTAGCCATGATTTGGCATTTTAAAACCTGGAATATCGTTAGCCAATTCTTTATACATATTCAGTAGAGAAGGGGGAATTGCAATCTCAGGTTTCACCGAAAAAGCTAAACCGTGCGCTTGATTTGGGCCATGGTAGGGATCCTGTCCTAAAATGACGACTTTCACCTCATCAAATGCCGTATATTTAAAGGCATTAAACACTTCGTCTTGCGGTGGGTAAATGGTTTTCCCCGCGAGTCGCTCTTGATG
>JAWHBY010000005.1:0-66492 GCA_032568935.1 Parahaemophilus parainfluenzae | reverse complement strand
ACCTGACCCCATACCGAACTCAGAAGTGAAACGCCGATGCGCCGATGGTAGTGTGGGGCTTCCCCATGTGAGAGTAGGACACCGCCAGGTACTGAATGTGAACCCCGAGCTGAAGAGCTTGGGGTTTTTGTTTTTAGATTTGATTTTAATAAAGTAAAAGTGCGGTCAAAATCAAAATAGTTTTATTAAAGATGTTTAAATCTTTTAATGAGAAAATAGAGGTGGAATGGTACAATCACCAAAATTTTTTATAGGATAAATAACACAAATGGCTCGTAAAAAGAAAACTCGTAAAATTAGCGATATTATGCCAATTCGTAAATCGGATAAGAAACCTGAAGCACCGAAGCTATCAGGTAAGAAATTAACACGTTATGAATTAGACGCTAAGGCAAGAGAAGATAAGAAAAAACGTAAACATAAAGGTTTAGCATCTGGTTCTCGTCATAGTAACGCAGAGCAAAATAAAAATAACCAAGTTGTTGAACAAAAAGATCCGCGTATTGGTAGCCGTAAAAAGGTCCCACTGATTGTTGAATTTGTGAATAAGCCTGAGAAAGGAATGACAATTCCAGCGGTAAAAGAACCGAAAAAACTTTTACCTGAAATTGAGTTAGAGCGATTAGAAAATAATGAAATTCTAAATGAATTGTTGGATGCCTTAGATGAAGGCAAAACGATTAGTAAAGCTGATCAACAATTTGTGGATGAATGTTTAGATCGTATTGCTCAGTTAATGGAAGAATTAGGTATTCAAGATGAAGAAGAGACAGAGGATGACCTCTATCGAACCTTCGAGAAAATTGATATCAACCAATTCAGATAATTGTCATGTGGCCGATTATTTTAAGTATTATTGCTTTGGGAATTATTGCTGGCGTGTCATTTTATGCTTTCAAATTACTTAGGAAGTTACGCCATCAAAACACTCTCATTAAACAGGCTAAAATAGAACGTACAAAACGCCTAAAAGAGAGTATGGTAATTATCGCTAAAGCGATGCAGAATAGAGATTGCAACCATTCAGAAGGGGTGATTCGTTTATCAATGCTTTTACTCCCTTTTGGACAATCTTTAAAGCCATATCAAGCTATGTATGCACTTTATAATATTGTAAAAGAAATGCCTACGCATGAAGCTCGGAAAGCATTGTTAAAAAAAGAAAGAATGAAACTCGATCTTGAGCGAGAAAGTGCAGAAGCAAAATTTGAAGAAGAAATTATGTTGGAGTTACGTCAGTTTTTAAATGACGTAGAGAAATTTGGGGAAGCTTAATGTCTGAAATTATTTGGGATCTTGCGTTAATTCAAAAATATAACCAATCAGGACCTCGTTATACATCTTATCCAACTGCATTAGAATTTAATGAAAGTTATACAAACGAAGATTTTATTGCAGCGGCTAATCGTTATCCGGAAAGACCACTTTCCCTTTACGTACACATTCCGTTTTGTCACAAACTTTGCTATTTCTGTGGCTGTAATAAGGTGATTACTCGTCATCAACATAAGGCGGATATTTATCTTGATTATCTTGAAAAAGAAATCAAAGCGCGTTCAAAATTATTCAAAAATCGTGTTGCGACTCAAGTACATTGGGGGGGCGGTACACCGACTTATTTGACAGAAGAGCAATCTGATCGTTTGATGAAGATGCTTAAAGATCATTTTACGATTGCGGCTGATGCAGAAGTTAGTATTGAGATGGACCCACGCGAAATAGAGCTCGATATGCTTGATCATTTACGCAATATTGGTTTTAACCGAATTAGCATGGGTGTACAAGATTTCAATAAAGCGGTTCAAAAAGCGGTAAACCGTGAACAAGATGAAGAGTTTGTGAATGCATTACTTGTTCGTGCTCGTGAGTTAGGTTTCCAATCGACCAACCTTGATTTAATTTATGGATTGCCACTTCAAAATGTGGAAAGCTTTATGTTTACATTACATAAAGTGATTGAATTAAATCCAGATCGTTTGAGTATCTTTAACTATGCCCATTTGCCAAGTCGATTTGCAGGACAAGCAAAAATTAAAGAAGATCAATTACCACCACCGGAAACTAAGTTAGAAATCTTACAGAAAACGATCGAAACATTAGGCGATGCTGGTTATAAGTTTATCGGTATGGATCACTTTGCTAAACCCGATGATGAATTAGCGATTGCTCAAGAGAAAGGTGTTCTACATCGAAATTTCCAAGGTTATACCACACAAGAAGAATGTGATTTGCTTGGTTTAGGTGTGTCAGCCATTAGTTTATTGGGTGATACATACGCTCAAAACCAAAAAGAATTAAAACATTATTATCATGATGTGGAAAATTCAGGAATCGCGTTACATAAAGGTTTAGCGATGACAAAAGAGGATTGCTTACGCCGTGATGTGATTAAGCAGTTGATTTGTAACTTTAAACTTGATTTTGCACCCATTGAAAAACAATATAATATTGATTTCAAAAAGCACTTTGCTGAAGATTTACAGTTATTAAAACCATTACTTGAAGATGGATTAATTTCTGAAACGGAAACAGGCTTACAAGTTTCGCCTAAAGGTCGATTATTAATTCGTAATATTTGCTTATGCTTTGATACCTATTCAAGAGCTGCAGCAAAACGACAACAATTCTCTCGAATTATTTAGTTATATAAAAAACGGTCAAGATATAAGTCTTGACCGTTTTTCTTTCAATCTATTTATTTCGCGATGCTTTCTAGTGCCCATAATTCGCTGAGATTTTCTCTGCGACGAATTAAGTGAGCTTTGTTTCCATCCACTAACACTTCAGCCGTACGTGGACGAGAATTGTAGTTTGAGGACATACTTGCACCATAAGCTCCTGCAGAACGTTGAGCAATATAATCCCCTCCAGCAATAGCGAGCTCACGCTGTTTACCTAGGAAGTCAGAGGTTTCGCATACCGGGCCAACAACATCATAAATGGCTTTTTCACGCCCTAAAGTGCGGTCAATTTCAATGATGTTCATATAGGCTTCATAGAGTGCCGGGCGAATCATATCGTTCATGCCGGTATCGGTAATCGCAAAGTTTCGGCTTTCATTACTTTTTAAGTATTGAACTTTCGCCACTAAAATCCCTGCATTCGCCGCGATCGCTCGACCTGGTTCTAAAATAATTTCGAGATCTTCATAATTTTTTAATTTATTCAGTAGCGCAGTAGCATAATCACTTGGATGAGGTGGCGTTTCATTAGTATAAGTTACGCCCAAACCACCACCGAGATCTAAGTGTTTTAACGTGATGCCATCTTCTTTTAATTGTTCCATTAAACGAATGAGGCGATCAGTTGCATCTAAGAAGGGCTGTAATTCAGTAAGCTGAGAGCCAATATGGCAATCCATACCCGTAATTTTCACATGAGGTAAGGTTGCTGCTAATTTATATACCTCACGTGCTTCATCTACACTCACACCAAATTTATTTTCCTTTAACCCCGTAGAAATGTAAGGATGAGTATGCGCATCGACATCGGGGTTTACACGTAAAGAAATAGGCGCAATTTTTCCCATTTCACCCGCAATTTGGTTGATGTGATGTAATTCCGCAACAGATTCCACATTAAAACAACGAATCCCTACTTCTAACGCTCGCATAATTTCGGCACGAGATTTTGCTACACCAGAAAAGACTACTTTTGAAGCCTCTCCACCAGCCGCTAAGACACGTTCTAATTCGCCTTGCGAAACGATATCAAAACCAGAACCTAATTTTGCCATGACATTCAAGATACCAATATTAGAATTGGCTTTAACGGCATAACAAATCAAGTGCGGATGCTCTCCTAAGGCTGAATCAAAGGCATGCCAATGGCGCTCAAGCGTAGCGCGCGAATAAATATAAAGCGGTGTGCCGAATTCTTCAGCGAGTTGTTTGACGGGCAAATCTTCAACATAAAGTTGCTCGTTTTTATATTGGAAAAAATCCATGACGAATCCTTTAAGTGCGGTCAGTTTTTATTGTGTTTTTTGTGTGTTTTGCGGCTGTTCTTTTTCAGGAAAATATAATGGCCCTTTTACACCACAACCTGTCGCTAAAGTACAGAATGCACTGAGTAATAAAACAGAAAGTAATTTTTTCATTTTTCAATCTCTCTAATAAGTAAAATCTGCCTTTGCCAACGAGGCGAAAGGCTTTATAATTCACGGCATTCTATCAGATTTAATCGGAAAATTTTATGAATGTTGCAGAATTTCACCAAAATATTGAACAGGTTTGGCAAAAAATTGAAGAAACGTTAGAGAATCAAGATTGCGATGTAGATTGCGAAACGCAAGGTTCGGTATTCACGATCACATTTGATGACCGCTCACAAATCGTTATTAATAAGCAAGAACCACTTCTTGAGCTTTGGCTTGCGAGCCGTTTGGGTGGATTCCATTTTGCCTATAAAAATAATGATTGGGTGGCAAATGATGGTAAACGCTTTTGGGATTCTTTAACCGAGGCGGTTGCTGCTCATGGAGAAACGGTAACATTCTAATGGCCGAACTCGCGGAACATGCTCCGCAAAAAACAGACTTAAAAACGACCGCACTTAATACGTTGCGGTCTGTTTTTGGTTATCAATCTTTCCGCAAAGGGCAGGAAGAGGTTATTCATGCCGCATTAAGCGGTCAGGATGCCTTAGTGGTGATGGCCACAGGAAATGGTAAATCCTTATGTTATCAAATTCCAGCACTTTGTTTTCCTGGTCTCACATTAGTGATTTCGCCTTTGATTTCTTTAATGAAAGATCAAGTAGATCAACTCCAAGCAAACGGTATTGAAGCCGATTTTCTAAACTCTAGTCAGACGCCAGAACAACAGCAGCAAGTTGAAAATAAGCTGATTTCAGGTCAATTAAAATTATTGTATGTATCACCTGAAAAAGTAATGACAAACAGCTTTTTTCAGCTGATTTCTTATGCTCAAATTTCCTTTATTGCCATTGATGAAGCGCATTGTATTTCACAATGGGGCCATGATTTCCGTCCTGAATATACTCAGCTTGGGGGCTTAAAAGCAGCGTTTCCAAATGCGCCAATTATGGCATTAACGGCGACGGCTGATTACGCGACAAGACAGGATATCCTGACTCATCTGAAATTAGACAATCCTCACAAATACATTGGCAGTTTTGACCGCCCGAATATTCGTTATACGTTGGAAGAAAAGTTTAAGCCGATGGAGCAGCTTACGCGTTTTGTCTTAGCTCAGAAAGGTAAAAGCGGCATTGTGTATTGCAATAGCCGTTCGAAAGTGGAGCGTATAGCAGAAACTTTGCGAAATAAAGGCGTGTCGGCTGCAGCGTATCATGCAGGGATGGAAACTGCACTACGCGAACGCGTCCAACAAGATTTCCAGCGAGATAACATTCAAGTTGTAGTTGCGACGATTGCATTTGGTATGGGAATTAATAAATCCAATGTACGTTTTGTCGCCCATTTTGATTTACCGAGAAGCATTGAATCATATTATCAAGAAACCGGTCGTGCGGGACGAGATGATTTACCTGCGGAAGCGGTACTTTTCTACGAACCAGCTGATTATGCCTGGTTACAGAAAATTTTGCTGGAGAAACCAGAGACGCCGCAACGTCAAATTGAGCAACATAAATTGGAGGCAATTGGTGAATTTGCGGAAAGCCAGACTTGCCGACGTTTAGTATTACTCAATTATTTTGGCGAACATCGTCAAACACCTTGTCAAAACTGCGATATTTGTCTTGACCCGCCAAAGAAATATGACGGTTTAATTGATGCACAAAAAGTGATGTCGACGATTTATCGTGTGGGGCAGTGTTTCGGTGTGCAATATGTGATTGCGGTATTGCGAGGGATGCATAATCAGAAAATTGTAGAACGCCAACATGATAAGTTAAGTGTTTATGGCATTGGTAAAGATAAGAGCAAAGAACATTGGCAATCCGTGATTCGCCAACTTATTCATCTTGGTTTTATTCAACAAGTGCTCGGTGAGTTTAATAGTGCCACGCTTCAGCTCACAGAAAGCGCACGCCCTGTTTTAAAAGGCGAAGTGCCGCTTGAATTGGCAATGCCGCGTATTTCATCCATTAATAAAATTGTGCATACATCCCATAAAAATACAGTGGCAAATTATGATAAAGATTTGTTTGCTCGTTTGCGTTTCTTACGGAAGCAGCTCGCGGATAAGGAAAATATTCCACCTTATATTGTCTTTAATGATGCGACGTTACAAGAAATGGCGCAATATATGCCAACAAGTAATATTGAAATGCTACAAATTAATGGAGTCGGGGCGATCAAATTAGAACGCTTTGGGCAGCCATTTATGGCATTGATTCGAGAACACAAAGCAATTTTAGAAAAGGCAGAAAAAGAATAAGTGCGGTCAAAAAACAGAGAGTTTTTCGACCGCACTTTTTTTCTAGCTTGCACTTACATCTTGTTCATCGCGTAATTGACGGTCAAAGACTTGTGCACAATCATCGGTACCCGAACCATACCAAGTGGTATCACGCAATGCTACTTCACCTTTACGGTATTTTTCCACTTCGCTTTTCTTCACCAAATAACCCGTTACACGAATCAAATCGGTGTTTTTAAGGTAAGTGGTGATATAGCGGTAACCTTGTGCAAATGAACCATCGATAATATCGACGACAGCATCTAAATGATCCACATAGGTTTGGTCAAAGGCAAACAAATCCCCCGTACCTGATGGGAAGTATTTATGGAATGGCGCCGATTGTTTTAAATGAGCCAATAACGTTGGTTCTTCGCCCACACGAATGCGATGTGCAGGCGCATTACGTTTATCTTCTTCATGATTGCTTGCGCCTACTTGCGCATGTAATAAATAACGGTTGCCAGTGCGTTCAGCATACACGCCTTCATGGTTATCCGTGACTTCTTTCAATTTATCCATAATCAAGGTCGCAATTTCATCACCGCGTTGGCTTTTACCAAAGGTTTCGTTTAAGCCTTCTTGTTGCAATAAATGATTTGCTGCATCTGCGAGACCAACAATGGCAAACATTCCCGTAAAATTAGTCCGTTTGATAAACCCTTCTTTTTCGAGGAATGAGGTATTGAAGAAGTTGCTTTCTTCTACTACAAATTTATGGCGTTTATCCATAGTGGAGAGCGCACATTTTGCTACGCAAGGTAAAAGTTCATTGACCATTTCATCCACGGTTTTACAGGCACGCGCGATAGTCCCTAAACGCAAGCGAGTGAGGGTATAAGCCCCACCACATTCAGGCAGTGCGTTATAGCAGCTTGCAATACCATATTGTTCGCCTAAGTCAGAAATGTAGTAAGCATCATTGGCAAAAGACGGTTTAGAAACCAATAAGCACGCTTTTGCTGCTAATTCTGCAAATTCACGACTTGTTTTACTCTTATCATAACGAATGGTCATATTGGGTGTTGGCGCTTCCAACTCAATCACCGCTTTTAAAATCAGACGCCCTGCTTTGGTGTCATAAGGCCCAATATTGGCATGGCAGAATGAATCTGGCACGGTTTTATCCACATGATTTAAGAAACGTTTAATTTTGATGTAGTCTTGTTCTTCATCGGTAATAAACGGGTCAAGTAGCATGTCTAAACGCCCAATGTAAACCGGGAATGTGGTAATTGATGGCACGTGGGAATATAAAATCAATAAGCCATCTAATGCTTCATCAAGATCTTTTGGCGCGGGCAATTCAAGGAATTCACAGCCTTTTTTAATATACACATTGTAATCCGGCAAAATATAGCGAGGACGATAAATCGCATAGCCTTCATTTAAATCACAGATCATTTGATTTTGAAGGAATTGCCATTCTTCATCCGTGTAACCTAATAATTCACGAGGGTCAAATAATCGCTCGGCAATATTGCCTAAACACATGAGTTTTTGTTGATAGGTGAGCGTGTTGGATTTTACGGTATCCAAAATATCTTGAAGAGATGCAAGCATAATAATGTCCTGATTAAAAAGGGTAGCTTATTTTAAGTCAGTGAATGAGTGATGACAATTTTGACAATGTGATCTGCATCACATTTATGATATTTATCAGTCAATTCAGTTATATCATATGACGTTAAAATGTTTGGGTTTTATCGGGTTTCCCATTATGATGTCGGCGTTAAATATAAATGGGAATAATATGAAAAAAGCACGGGTGATTCCCCACACTAGTTGGGCAGCCAAATCGCTATGGTCAGTCGAAGGTAAAACCATGTCGATGCTCTTATTTGCATTGGCAATACTGGGCATTGGAGATGGCTTGATTGTGCTCGCTAATTTGGGTTCTTCACCTTGGACCGTGCTTTCTCAAGGTGTGGCATTACAAGCTAAGGTGAGTATCGGTTGGTCATCATTTTGGATTAGCTGTTTGGTGATGTTAGCCTGGATTCCCCTAAAATTAAGGCTTGGGCTTGGCACCATTCTGAATATTATTGTGATTGCCTTTTTCCTTGGCTTAACCACGAAAATTGTGCCAGAACCAACCGCATTTTTTAGCCGAATTTTATTCGGTGGAATTGGGATTTTGCTTTATGGATTAGGGACGGCATTGTATTTAACCTGTCATCAGGGGGCAGGCCCGCGGGATGGTTTAATGGTGGGGCTTTGTCAACGACTTCATTTAAAAGTGGGGATTGTGAGAACAATCCTTGAAGTGTCGGTTTGTGTGTTAGGTTATATGCTCGGCGGCACAGTTGGAATTGGTACCGTTGTTTTTGCCGCCGCAATAGGTTGGATTGTGCAGTTATGCTTAAACTCAATTGCCCGCTTGCCACATTTCCCGCACGAAGGGGATAATGTCCACTAAGGCATCATCAATAGAAATCAAACCTAAGTTCATTTCGTCTTTCCCTTTTGGCGGGCAGAAAGCAAGGTGTTTGTCTGCATCGTTAATCGGTTTCCAACGACGAGGCTGAGATGAGCGACTGTTTGGATAGAATCCAATCGTTGGCACATTGAATGCACTGCTTAAATGTAATGGTCCAGTAGATCCCGCAATGAATAAATCCGCACAAGCCAGAGAGTGTGCAAAGTCAACTAATCCTTTATTCTTATCGTAAACAACCACATTTTGGCTATCGATTTTTGCTGCTAACTCATGGGCTTTTTCACTTTCACCTGGTCCTGCCGTTAAGATAATCTGACAATCAAATTCGCTTAACAAGCCTTGTATCAATTGAGCATATTGCGACAATGAGAGACTTGTTGCTGAACCACCTGTTCCGCTATGCACAAATACCCATTTTTTATCTGCCGATAAGCCTAATTGCTCTTGAAGAAAAACACGTTGATTTTTAACCGCACTTTCAGGAAGTGAAAGGTAAGGTGGTTTGGGTTCCACAATCGGCATGTTGTGTTTCTTTAAGAACGCCCGAGCCAGATCTTGATTGTACTCTGCTTCAGATTTTTCTGAGCGTGAACGGCGTTGTGTTAAACGATGGTTATAAAGGATTTGCACCCATTTTGTTGCGGGTGCAAGACGATAAGGAATCCCACTTTTCCAAGCTAATTTACCGTTATGGGTATTGGAAAAGAAGCTAATCATGCCATCAAATTGCTGCTCTTTGATTTCTTTAACAAGACGATTGAAATCAGTTTTGTCGTTCTTAGCACTATCAATGATGACATCATCTAAATAGGGGCAAATTTGAGCCAATGGGGCTGTATAAGCTGGTACAAGTGCGGTCAGTTTTAGCTTGGGATTTGAGGCTTTCAACATCGCAAAAGCGGGAAATGCCTGAACAAAATCGCCCAGTTTATCGTTACGAATGACTAAAATTTTCATTATTCTGCCTTCTGGTGTGTTCGTATTGCAGCATAAAACACAATCGTTAAGAAAAAGTAAAAAATAGTACCTGAATTATGTACCAAGAAACCTTGGCTTAAGCCATAAATCATCACAGATAAAATATGGACAACACCTAAAGTGGCTATCAGCTTAACCTCATCGTTCGTGGTGTTTAGCTTTTTCATAAAGGCACGTAGAGGAATAAATAAAACAGCAAGCAAAGCAAGTAATCCGACAATTCCTCGTTTGGATAGGTCGTCTAAATATTGATTATGAGCATGAGTAAATTGTCCAATATTACCCGTAGCAATTTTTTCTTTCGTTTCTTGCTTACGTTTTTCTGTTGCGCCTTGAATACCCCAACCAAATAACGGCTTTTCTTTCGCCATTGCAATCGCACTTTTCCACATTTCAAAACGAGCACCTAGAGAGGTGTTGCCATTATTTTTGTCTAGATAAAGTTGGATATCTTTTTGAGCAACATTAATTCGTTCCATGATACGGTTATTTGGCATTTGACTAATGCCAATGCCCGCGACCACAATAATTCCAAAGAAAGTCAGGAAAAAACGTTTTGAAAGAGAATGGCGATAAATATAAAGGATAACCATAAGTAAGACGGGTAATGCAACCCATCCACCTCGAGCGGTGGAAAGCAAACTTCCTACGATGCCACATAAACCACTAATAACACTAAGAGTGGTTAACTTTATGTCTTTTTTCTGATGGGCATAGAGGGCAATTATTAGGCTAAATATACCTAATGACATAGAAATATCACCGCCTTGAATATGCATAATTCGAGGATTTTGCTCGGGGCGTAGATTCAAGATAAATTTATCATAAAGTGCTAAGCAAAGGGAAATAATACTACCAAGCGGAATAGAGTAACTCAAAACGCAAGTTTTGATAGGGTATTTTAATAATAAAAGTAAAACAGGAACAAAGAAAATGACGCGGCTTGCAGTATCAAGATCGCGCATTTTCCCCCCATTAATACTGAGAGAAAGCACAAAGGTAACAAAATAAAAAAGGTAGCTATAAATTAAATATTTATCAACTTTTGATAAGTTTAAAAGCGGTTTCTTGATTAAAGCATAAACGCCATAACCTAAACCGATTAACATCAGTAGAGCAGGTGCAGCATTATATCCCCCCTTGACAATAAATATCGAAAGGAAGAAAAGCGTTACCGCGAAGTTTATTAGGGTTACTAACCAATTTTGTTTTGTTATTTGCATAGATTATGGTCGATATTTAGGTTATGTAAAATAAAAAACCGCACTAGAAAGTGCGGTCTTATTTTAGTCTATTTTTATGGATTATAAAACATCAACGCAGTTTAAGTCTTCGAAAGATTGCTCTAAGCGTTTAGACATTGATTCTTCCATTTTACGTAACCAAACACGTGGGTCGTAGTATTTTTTGTTTGGTGCATCAGGACCTTCAGGGTTACCTAATTGACCTTGAAGATAAGCTTCATTTGCTTTATAGAAGTTTAAGATACCATTCCATGCAGCCCATTGAGTATCAGTATCGATATTCATTTTGATTGCACCATAGCTAATTGCTTCGCGGATTTCTTCGCGGCTAGAACCTGAACCACCGTGGAAAACGAAGTTGATTGGTTTTGCTGGTAGATTGCGTTCTTTTGCAACGAACTCTTGTGATGCACCTAAAATAGATGGTTTTAATTTTACGTTACCTGGTTTGTAAACACCGTGTACGTTACCGAATGCAGCCGCAACGGTAAAGTTAGGGCTTACAGGGTTTAATTGATCGTAAACATAAAGCACATCAGATGGTTGGGTATATAAACGAGATTCATCTACATCTGAGTTATCCACGCCGTCTTCTTCACCACCGGTAATACCAATCTCGATTTCAAGAGTCATGCCTAATTTATCCATACGAGCAAGGTATTCACGGCAGATTGCCATGTTTTCTTCCATAGGCTCTTCAGATAAGTCAAGCATGTGAGAAGAGAATAATGGACGACCTGTTTCTGCAAAGTGTTTTTCACCCGCTTCAAGTAAGCCATCGATCCATGGAAGTAATTTTTTCGCAGCATGGTCGGTATGCAGAATAACTGGGACACCATATTCTTTGGCTAAAGTATGAACGTGTTTCGCACCTGCGATCGCACCTAAAACGTCTGGACGAGCACCGCTTGTTGGTTTGATACCTTTACCTGCGTAGAAAGCTGCACCACCGTTTGAGAATTGGATAATCACTGGCGCTTTCACACGTGCCGCGGTTTCCAATACCGCGTTTACGGAGTCAGAACCCACGCAGTTTACTGCTGGGATCGCGAAGTTGTTTGCTTTGGCATAAGCAAAGATTTTTTGAACATCTTCACCTGTTACTACGCCAGGTTTTACGATATCTAATAATTTAGCCATAGTTGTGTTTCCTTTTGTTTTGGAGGATTTATTCCTCCGTTTGAAGAATCAATACTTATCCCCTCTGCGCAGAAGGGATAGAAGCCATTTAATTAACCGTTCGCACGTTTTTCAAGAATTTCTACTGCAGGTAATACTTTACCTTCAACGAATTCTAAGAATGCACCACCACCGGTAGAGATGTAAGAGATTTTATCTGCAATACCGAATAAATCGATTGCTGCTAAAGTATCACCACCCCCTGCAATAGAGAATGCATCGCTGTTTGCAATCGCGTGAGAAATGATTTCAGTACCTTTACGGAAGTTAGGGAATTCAAACACGCCAACTGGACCATTCCATAAAACGGTTTTAGCATTTTTGATGATTTCTGCTAATTGTTCTGCAGATTTGTCACCAATATCGAAGATAGATTCATCATCTTTCACTTCGGTTACTGATTTTTCTGTTGCTGGTGCAGTTTCAGAGAATTCAGTACCTACACGTACATCAACTGGTACTGGAATGTTAGTGCTGGCTGCTAATTCTTTTGCTACAGGGATTAAATCTGCTTCATATAAAGATTTACCTACATTGTGGCCTGCTGCTGCGATGAAAGTATTCGCAATACCGCCGCCCACGATGATTTGGTCAGCAATTTTCGAAAGAGAGTTTAATACTTCTAATTTAGTGGAAACTTTAGAACCGCCTACGATCGCAACCATTGGGCGAGCGGGTTCTTTTAATGCTTTACCTAATGCATCTAGCTCAGCCGCTAATAATGGACCAGCACAAGCAACCGGTGCAAACTCCGCTACGCCGTAAGTTGATGCCTGTGCACGGTGAGCGGTACCGAATGCATCCATCACGAATACATCGCAAAGTGCGGCATATTTTTTTCCTAATTCCGGATCGTTTTTCTTCTCACCTTTGTTAACACGTACGTTTTCTAAAACAACGATTTCGCCTTCTTTAACATCCACACCGTTTAAGTAGTCTTGTACTAAACGCACATTGAAACCTGCGTCTTTTAAGTAATCAACAACCGGTTGTAAAGAGTCTTCAGGTTTGAATTCACCTTCAGTTGGACGACCTAAGTGAGAGGTAACCATCACTTTTGCGCCTTTCTCTAAAGCCAGTTTTAACGTCGGGATAGTCGCACGAATACGCGCATCAGATGTCACTTTGCCATCTTTTACCGGTACGTTTAAGTCCGCGCGAATAAATACACGTTTACCTTTTAAATCTAAGTCGGTCATTTTGATTACTGACATAAGCTTTCCTCTTGGGTTAGTTAAAATTAAACTGAGACATTATACCTAGATCTTACTAGGTTGTAACGATGTAGATTAAATAAAAAAGCGAATTATGCTTATTTATGGCAATCGATTACTTGCCATTGGCGGTCGTAGCAAATGAATAATTCATTATGGCTCGTGCCTAAATAAGCGCCTTTTAGTTGTGGATTATTCTGCTTCATCCATTGAAATAATTCTTTACGGCTTAATTGTTCGTTTGGCAAGGAGAGTGATTCAAATAATGCTTTCTCTTGTTTGAAATAAGCTTCTGCTGAATCAAACGCACAGCTACCATGTTTTTCCCATTCGCCTTGCAATAATTTTGCACCTGGCGAGATTGAAAGATAAGGTTCGAGGGTTTCAATTGGAAGCGGTACTAAATCACCCTTACAAAAACGTGGATGATCCGTAACAGAACGTGCATTCGCATTTTGTGGCCATAAGCCATGCACCACCCAGCCAAATTGATTTTTTGTACTACATTGATATTGCGCTGAATCAGGTAAATTATTGCCATATTGCGCACGTTGTTTTTCACAGAATGCAGGCGACCAAGATAAGGCCAACATATAGTAATCAACAGGGGCGTTTTTATTTTGTCCAATGGCATCATCGCGCATGATGACATCATAATTTCCAAAATCTTTGGTATTTTTGACCGCACTTTGGCTTTGTTGTTGTGTAGTTGTTGGGGCGGGGTTTGTGTCTTTTTTGTGTTCAGTGAAATATTGCCAAATACTAAATGCAGCAAGGGCAATAAGGGAAAGAGTAGAAACCTGTTTTTTCATAAAAATCCTGTTTAAATTTTGTCAATTTTGCTTTTGTCGGCTATAATTCGCCGCTTTCTCATATAAAGGAATGGTATGGCGTTACTGATCACAAACAAATGCACAAACTGCGATATGTGTCTCCCCGAATGCCCGAATGAAGCAATTTCAATCGGCGAGGAGATCTATGTGATCGATCCTGTGCTTTGTACGGAATGTGTTGGTCATTATGACACGCCAACCTGCCAAAAAGTTTGCCCAATTACAAACTGCATCAAGCCAGATCCTGAGCATCAAGAAAGCGAAGAGCAGCTTTGGGAACGTTTTGTGATGATTCACCATTCGGATAAGTTGTAGAATTTACCTGATCTTTTTCTTTTCGTCCAATGACTATGAATAAAACAAAGTTAATTAAAATCGCCATCATTCTGATTTATTTGTTCAGTCCGATTGATATTTTGCCTGAAGCGGTGCTTGGCCCATTAGGTTTGGTGGATGATGCGGCAGCCATTGCTTTATTGATTCGAATTTTATTGAAAAAATAAAAACTTGAATAAAATCAACCGCACTTTGCTTTTCTCATTCTTGCAAAATCCCGTCAATTTCTCTAAACTACGCGTCGGAAAATTTCTTTCCTCATCATTTCACTTTAAACGCTACCCGTGAGTAGCAAAAGGGACCTCAATCATGACAAACGTCAATCAATATGGCTGGAAAGCCTTGGTTGGATCTTCTGTCGGCTACGCGATGGATGGATTCGATCTTCTTATTCTTGGATTTATGCTTAGTGCCATTTCGGCTGATCTTAATTTAACTCCTGCACAATCGGGCTCATTAGTCACTTGGACACTTATTGGTGCTGTAGTGGGCGGTATTGTATTTGGTGCATTAAGCGATCGTTACGGGCGTGTACGCGTACTGACTTGGACAATCGTACTTTTCGCTGTATTCACTGGTTTATGTGCAATCGCACAAGGCTATTGGGATTTATTAATTTATCGCACCATCGCGGGTATCGGTTTAGGCGGTGAATTTGGTATCGGTATGGCATTAGCCATTGAAGCGTGGCCAGCCAAGCACCGTGCTAAAGCTGCTTCTTATGTGGCATTAGGTTGGCAAGTTGGTGTGTTAGCGGCTGCGTTACTCACGCCGGTATTGCTTCCACATATCGGCTGGCGTGGCATGTTCGTTGTCGGTATCTTCCCGGCATTCGTTGCTTGGTATTTACGTACCCGTTTGCACGAACCAGAAATTTTCTCACGAAAACAGACCGCACTTTCGACACAAAAAACATCCAAACTGGAATCTTTCAAACTCTTAATTAAAGACAAAGCAACCACAAAAGTGAGCCTTGGTGTGGTAGTGTTAACCTCCGTACAAAACTTTGGTTACTACGGTATTATGATTTGGATGCCAAACTTCTTATCTAAACAACTTGGCTTTAGTTTAACGAAATCAGGTTTATGGACGGCCGTTACCGTATGCGGCATGATGGCAGGGATTTGGATTTTTGGTCGCTTAGCGGATAGAGTTGGACGTAAACCAAGTTTCTTATTATTCCAACTTGGTGCCGTGATTAGCATCATCACTTACTCTCAATTAACAGCTCCAACCGCGATGTTGGTGGCTGGCGCATTCTTAGGGATGTTTGTCAACGGCATGATGGGCGGTTATGGGGCGTTAATGGCAGAAGCTTATCCGACAGAAGCACGTGCAACAGCACAAAATGTATTGTTTAACTTAGGTCGTGCCGTAGGTGGTTTTGGACCGGTTGTTGTCGGGGCGATTGTCTCTGCGTACTCATTCAGTATTGCGATTGCTTTCTTGGCAGTGATTTATGTTATCGACATGGTGGCGACAGTCTTCTTAGTGCCCGAATTAAAAGGCAAAGAATTAAGCTAAGTGCGGTCAAAAAAATTCAAGTTTTTGAAAACATCGGTGTCACAGCCGATGTTTTTTATTTGTGAAAAATCGGCTAATTTCAACCGCACTTTGTGCTAAACTATGGCCACTTTTTCCAATTTTGAAGAATTATCGTGTACGCTAAACGTTCAGTTTCTACCCGTATTGCTAAATATTTATTTGTGGTCATTATTTTCATGGGCATTATTAGCTCATTGAGTTTGATCGTGATGGCCAGTAATAAGTCGGATGCGGAAGCCATTAATATTTCCGGTTCTTTGCGTATGCAAAGTTATCGGTTATTAACGGAAATGGAACGTTCACCTAATACAGTTGAACAGAATTTAGTGCGTTACCAAGCTAGTCTCAACGCTAATGTCTTGCTGACTGTGCAGAATCAGCTTTTTGCGCCTTCTGGGATGAAAGCATCTTATCAAAAAATCCTTCAACGATGGTCAGTGATGTCAGATTTCGCTCGTGCGCATCAAATCGAAAAATATCATGCAGAACTGAAAAGTTATGTACAAGATGTCGATGATTTCGTGTTGGAATTGCAACGCTTTGCTGAACTAAAATGGATTAGTGCAGTTTCGGTATTGTGTGTTTCTATGCTATTGATTCTTGCGATGGTGTCTTATGTGATTTGGTATATGAAGCGCGAAGTAGTGAAACCGTTAGAGCTTATGACCAAAGCCAGTATGCAAGTACAAATGGGGCAGTTTAACCATATCCAGCTTGATACAGAAAGCAATAATGAACTCGGTATTTTAGCGAAAGTGTTTACTCAAATGTCCACTGAATTAGGGCGGCTTTATTCGCGTTTAGAAGATGCAGTCAATGAGAAAACACAAAAATTGCGCCAAACTAACCGCTCTTTAACGACACTTTATCAAAGCTCACAGTTACTTACGCCCACGAAGATTAATGATAAAATCCTCAGTCAAGTGCTCAATCATATTCGTGTCAGCGAGCATTTACGCTACATCGAGTTAGAAATTTTCGGCTCAGAACATTGGGAAATTTCCTTTGGACAAAAAGATCCCAAACAAACGATTCAAGTCGAAGAGCTCTCTATTGAAAATGAAAACTTAGCGGTGCTTTCGTGGCAAGCCGGTTTGCCTTGTCCTGATCCGCGTATGATGAAAAACTTAGGGCAAATGGTGGCAAAAGCCTTGTATTCCCATAAAACGCAACGCCAACAAGAGCAACTTTTGCTGATGGAAGAGCGGTCAATTATTGCACGGGAGTTACATGACTCGTTGGCACAAGTACTGTCTTTCTTACAAATTCAATTAACGTTGTTAAAGCATAATTTGAAGAAAGAAGATGAAGAATCAAAAGAAAAAAGTATTGCCATCATTGGTGAATTTGAACAAGCCTTATCAGATGGTTATTCTCAATTACGAGAATTATTGGCGACCTTCCGTTTAACGGTACAAGAGGCGAATTTACAGGTTGCATTGGAACAAGTTATCGAAAGTTTGCGCTCACAAACGAAGATGCAAATGACCGTAGAATGCAGTTTGCCCTCACAAAGTTTAAATCCACAAGAATTAGTGCACGTTCTGCAAATTGTACGTGAAGCAACGTTAAATGCGATTAAACACTCAAAAGGCACGCTGATTGAAGTGAAAGCACATATTAATGCCGAGGGTGAATATGAAATTCTTGTGCAAGATAATGGTGTCGGGATTCCGACATTAGATGAGCCAGAAGGGCATTATGGTTTAAATATCATGACTGAACGCAGTCGCCAATTAAATGCTCAGCTTACAATTTCAAAAGGGGAACAAGGTGGTACGATGGTTAAAATCACACTCCCTCACACGTTTTTTTAAGGAAAGTTAATGCAAAGTTTACAACCGTTTCACACCTTCAATATTCCGGCAAATGCACGTGAAATCATTGAAGCCACATCGATTGAACAAATCCAACAAGCTTGGCAAAAAGCACAAGCTGAAAATCTACCTGTCTTATTTTTAGGCCAAGGTAGCAACATGCTGTTTTTAGACGATTTCCAAGGTGTTGTAATTGTTAACCGTTTATCAGGTATTCAACATACAGAAGATAGCGATTACCATTATTTGCATGTTAATGGTGGTGAAAATTGGCATCAGTTAGTGGAGTGGTCGCTTTTACAGGGAATAAATGGTTTAGAAAATCTCGCACTCATTCCTGGTTGTGCCGGATCAGCACCGATTCAAAATATTGGTGCGTACGGTGTAGAATTTAAAGATGTGTGTGATTATGTGGATGTACTGAATCTCAACACGGGCGAACAATTCCGCTTACAGGTGAGTGAATGTGAATTTGGTTATCGTGAAAGTATTTTTAAACATCGTTATGCACAAGGTTATGTGATAACGGCTGTTGGATTGAAATTAGCAAAAAATTGGCAACCGATTTTAAAATATGGCTCATTAGTGAATTTTGATCCTCAAACTGTAACGGCAAAACAAGTGTTTGATGAAGTGTGCCATATTCGCCGCTGTAAATTGCCGGATCCAAAAGAATTTGGCAACGCGGGCAGTTTCTTCAAAAATCCTGTGGTGAGTGCAGAGCAATTTGCAAAAATCCAAAAACAGGTCGAAAATCTACCGCACTTTCCGCAACCGGATGGCTCGGTGAAACTTGCAGCGGGTTGGTTAATCGATCAATGCCATTTAAAAGGTTTTCAAATCGGTGGTGCGGCAGTTCATCAACAGCAGGCTTTAGTGCTGATTAATAAAGGTAATGCCACAGGGCAGGATGTTGTTAAGCTAGCACATCATATTCGTCAAACTGTGGCAGATAAATTTGGTGTGTATTTACAGCCCGAAGTGCGTTTTATGGGCGCAAAGGGCGAAGTAAATTCAGAGCAAGCCATTAGTTAATGTATAGAGGAAAGCGATTATGAATTTTAAAGACATTTTAGAGATTTTACCCACCATTGATCATCTAACTGGTTTAGACGTATTAAACGGTGAAGCGGTGATCCATCATATTCCTGCCGCACCAGGTAAGCTTGGTTCGCTTCGTCTTTATAATGCGTTAGCAGAAAAATTTAACGGAAAATTAGACCGCACTTCTGCACAACAAGGCATTGAATGGTTTGCTGAACACGTTGAAGATGCGAAACAAAATCCTGGAAAACACCCGAATATTGATTTATTGTTTAAAGTGGTATCAGAGAATGTGGTTTATTCGCTTGTGCCATTAAAATAATTTGAAAATTTTTATTGATTAATTTGAACTTTTAATCGTTAAAAACTGTCAAATAGAACAAATTAAAGCTACAATAATTTTAAATATTGTGCTATAACTAGACAGTTAATAAGTTGGAGCTTAGCTCCGCATGCTGTGAGGAGAAGAATGAATAAAGAAACTCAAATGATGTTAGTACCTCAAGGTAGCATCGAAGGTTATATTCGAGCAGCAAACGAATATCCGATGCTGACTGCAGAGGAAGAAAAAAGCTTAGCAGAACGTTTGTATTATGACGGTGATATTGAAGCAGCGAAAAAGTTAGTTTTATCACACTTACGTTTTGTTATTCATGTTGCGCGTGGTTATTCAGGTTATGGATTACCGCAAGCAGATTTAATTCAAGAAGGTAATATCGGATTAATGAAAGCGGTAAAACGTTTTAATCCGGAAGTGGGTGTTCGCCTTGTATCTTTTGCGGTGCATTGGATCAAAGCTGAAATCCATGAATATGTTCTTCGCAACTGGCGTATTGTGAAAGTTGCGACCACAAAAGCACAACGTAAATTGTTCTTTAACCTGCGTAAAACCAAACAACGTTTAGGTTGGTTCAATGAAAACGAAGTGGATATGGTGGCGAATGAGCTTGGCGTGTCAAAAGAAGATGTCATTGAAATGGAATCCCGTATGACAGGAGCAGACGTAGGCTTTGATTTGCCAACAGACGATGACGATGAGGCTTATGCACCTTCTTTATATTTAGAAGATAAAAGCTCAAACTTTGCGGCAGAACTTGAAAGTGAAAACTTTGAAGAACAAGCTACAGAAAAATTAGGCACAGCATTAGCTAATCTTGATGAACGTAGCCAAGAGATTATCAAAGCACGTTGGTTAGATGATGAGAAAGCCACCCTTCACGATCTTGCAGCAAAATATAATGTGTCAGCAGAACGTATTCGTCAACTTGAAGCCAATGCATTGAAAAAACTTAAAAGTGCGGTTGATTTCTAAGCCGTTTTGATAAAAAGAAAACCTGTCGATTATCGACAGGTTTTTTATTTATTTCTTTTTGGATTTTCCCCACATTTTATCTTCTTGGCCTCGCCATAAGCGCTGAATATTGTCGTTGTGACGATAAATCAGCAAACAGCAAACTAAGGCTACGGGGAAGGTAAATTCAGGTTTGAGCCACCAAACATAAAATGGCACGAGAAGTGCCGTAATGACTGCACTTAATGAGGAATAACGACTAATTAAGAAGACCAACAACCACGTACCTAGTGTTGAACCGGCTACGCCCCAAGAGATTGGCGCAATGGCACCAAATGCGGTCGCGACACCTTTTCCGCCTTTAAACTGAAAGAAAATAGGGAAAATATGCCCTAAACATGCGCCTAAGGCAACCATGCCTAATTCAAATTGCGTGAGCCCTAAATAATACCCCGCCCAAACAGGTAACATCCCTTTTAACATATCGCAAATTAATACTGCGAGTGCAGCCCAACGTCCGCCTATACGTAATACATTGGTTGCACCAGGATTATGAGAGCCGTTTTTTCGTGGGTCAGGCAAGCCTGCTATCTTACAAATCAAAATTGCACTGGAAATCGAACCCAGTAAATAAGCAAAAATCATATAAAAAAGGGCAAATAGGCTCATTTTGTGCTCCACAATCTTGATTGTATTTGAAAAACTTGTTCGTTATTTTAACCAAACTTGATAGCATAAGCCCACTATATTTTTACAGGAATGAGATATGGATCGTATTTTTATTGAAGAATTAGTGGTCTTCGCACAAATTGGCGTGTATGACTGGGAGCAACAAATTAAACAAAAGCTCGTTTTTGATTTGGAAATGGCATGGGATTGTCAAAAAGCCGCAGAAACGGATGATGTGCAATACTGCCTTAATTATGCCGAAGTGAGCCAATTTATTTTAGATTATGTGCAAGCTAAGCCATTTTTATTGATTGAGCGAGTGGCTTATGAAGTGGCTGAGCAATTACAACAACGTTTTGGAATTTCATGGCTACGCCTCAAATTAAGCAAACCCAAAGCAGTTGCCCAAGCAAGTAATGTTGGCATTATTGTAGAGCGAGGTGAGTGGAAATAATCGCTGAAAATTGACCGCACTTTGTTAATCTCAAAACAAAGTGCGGTCAATTTTTTAGGTGTTTTTTAATGCCAAGCGGAACGCTCCGATTCCACTTTTTAATACCAGCACACTTAATATCATACTTGCTAGCGGATCAACCCATAACCATCCAAGGAAATAGGCACTGAGACCCGAAAGAATGGCAATAATGGAACCGAATAAATCGGTGAGTACATGTAGATACGCCGATTTGATATTGAGATTATCATGAGCGCTGTTCAACATTATCTTTGCAACGAAAAGATTCACCAATAATCCGAGAGAGGCAACCCCAAGCATCAGTAATGCCATCATCTCGATGGGATTTTGCCAGCGTTGAATGGCTTCAACTAAAATCATCAATGCCACGACAATCAACGAGCCGCTATTAAGTAGGGCAATGTATCGTTGTTTTTGAGCGGATAAAAACAACGCTAACAAGGCTAAAAATAACGATAAACTATCATTTGCCATGTGTCCGGCATCAGCCATAAGTGCCAAACTGTTAAACCAATATCCACCAACAAATTCGACAATCATAAAGCCGGTAATGATGGCAAAACTGAGCGCTAAGATTTTTTTATCTTGTGGAATATGCTCATGAGATGAATGGTCATGATGTTCATGGGAATGATGGTCGGACATAATGCTCCTCATTGTGTCTTTAATTAACTTGAGATAAAGTATAAAGTCCGTAGCGACTACAAGGTCAAGGCTTAATTTTAACAAGATGAAGATTCATGAACTGAGCAAACAAAGCGGTATTCATTTAGAAACCATTCGCTATTATGAAAAAATGGGGTTAATGCCAGAGCCTAAACGTCTGGCAAATGGTTATCGAGATTATGATGAAGCCAGTTTGAAGCAATTAAAATTTATTAAAACCTGCCGAGCGTTAGATTTTAGTCTGGCTGAAATTAAATTCTTTAATGAGATGAAAACGCAGCAATCTCAACATTGCGAAGTGGATAGCATATTGGCGAAGCATTTAGCTTCAGTTGAAGAAAAAATTGCCGAACTGACCGAGATTAAACATTTCCTACAAAGTTTAATTACCGAAGATGATCATCAAGCCGCAGATTGTAAAGCCATGACCCAATTAAAAGCCTATTAAGTGCGGTCTAAAAAATATCAAAATCCGCACGTTGATGTGCGGATTAGTCATTATTCAGGATCATCCGTAAAGGCATTGTTTCGGAATATCGGCACAAAGGTTGCGAGATACAGCACAAACACGATGGCAATTAAAATAGCGGGAATCGTGATAAAAAACAGCTCGTCCACATACATTAAACAAGCTCGGGAAAGTGCTGCGGTGAAAAGACAAAGCACGGCAAGGCGACAGAGTTTTGGGTAATCCAGTTTCGTAAAGCCACTATGCCATAATCCCGCAGTGAGCCAAATCATCATCATACTGCCGAGAATGCCGCCGAGTGTCACCATGTGTAATGGATCGGCAGTCGGTTCATCAAGTAATTTATTTATGCCAATCCACAAATAGCCAATTGCAGCGAACAGTTGAAGGAAATAATAAGTGCGCACGTAATGTTTACGTAGCAGTTCGTGATGATGTAATTCGCGTAATTTAGCAAGCAAAATAAAGCCAACCGCAAAGGCAGTGAAAGCAGCTGTTTGTGCAGGCAACCAAAGCTCTGCAGCGGTATGAAGTAATAAAAATGTGATCGCGATATTTTTATACACGGCATTTGGGATAAAGACAGGATCTTTTAAGGTGCTTTCTTTCAGTGCTTCTGCCCCTAATAACACGCTCACTCGAATTGAAACAAACATCACTGCCGCCATATTCAAATGCACCTGTGCCCGCAATAATTTCAGGCTATCAGTCATAGCGTAAGCAGTCTGACAAACTGTAAATGCGGCAAGTAACATCAGCAAAGTAAAATTATCGGTATTGCGATCTAACCAAAACAGCCAAGCACAAAAGAGTAACAACGCGAGCCAATAAGCTGCCACTAAAAACGAGGCAGCTTGTGGGGAAAATGGCAATAACACCAAGCCCGCAAGCAAGAGCACAGCTAAAATTGTCGCAATAGGTTTTAAATTACCTTTGTAATTTGTCCATTCGAGCATGGACGCTGTCAGAAAACCGCCGTATGCAGCTGGTAGCATAAATTCTAAGAAAATTTTGCGATGTAGGATGAGATCGTCGGGGCTGATGAAAAAGCTCAACGCCCCCACAATCGCAAGAATGGCTGCACCAACAAAAAAGGGTCGCATCGGATGGGTAAAGAAATTATTCATAATAATGGATTCCTTGAAATTCGCGTGCGACTACGGTTTCTTCAAAGGCTGAATTACGTTCGGATAATGGCGTTGGCAAAGTAATCACATTTTGTACATCCATCCCCTTTGGAGAAAGCTGCATGATTTCTCGGCTTAATCGAGCCGCTTCAAAACGATCATGCGTCACTAAAATACAGGCCATTCCTTGTTGCTCAATTTTCTCGACTAACATGGCGGCTAAAATATCACGTAAATCGCGATCCAAACCGACAAAAGGTTCGTCCAATAAGGCCAAATCACAGCCACATAGTAATAGACGTAAAAATGCTACGCGTTTTGCCATTCCACCCGATAATTCGGTCGGATATTTATTTAAATCACCCGAAGAGAGCCCGATCTTTTCTGCCAGCGCAATGATTTCATTTTCATTAGGATTATCCATAAAAATGGCAATATTTTGCATGGCAGTGAGATTTTCTAATAGACGGTTTTCTTGAAACAGAAAGCCTGTTTTACGAAATGTATTATTGATTTCGCCTGATTTTGGCGTTTCCAAACCTGAAATTAAACGCAGCACAGTCGTTTTGCCACAACCGCTTGGGCCGAATAAAGTTTTTACTTCGCCTGGTTGTAAATCCATACTGAAATCGCGCACGATGGGATCGCGGAGAATTTCAAAACGCACATTCTTTAAACTCAGCATTATCTTCTCCACGGCATAAACAGGATTTCCAATGGCTTGGTAATCAAATATTCAAAGAGGGAAACAAACACAATCACCAACAACACATAAGCCATGACCGTTGACGTATCTAACATCGCTCTGGCATCAGCAATTTTTGCACCCACCCCCTCATTGGCTCCCAAAAGCTCTGCCATAATTACCACTTTCATGCCCATGGCAACCGCGACGCCAATGCTGGAAATCACATAGCCTGTGAGATGAGGAACGTATAAATAGCGGATTTTTTTCCACAATCCGAGCTTGTACGCATCAAACAATTCTTCATGTTGTTTGTTTACACTTGCCATGCCCATGGCGGCACTGGCAAAGGTCAGCGGAGCGACTAATACGATAATGGTAAATAGCACACTTGGGTTGCCAAAGCCAAACCAAAATAAAGCCATCACGACCCAAATAATTGGTGGCATGGCTAACAAAACCGTAATGACGGGTTTGAGTAATGCCATAGCGGTTTTAAAGCTGCCCGCAATCAGCCCTGCGGCTAAGCCTGCGACTAAGGCAATGGTAATACCTACCACAGAGCGCCATAACGAAATACCGATTTCGTTTTGTTGGAAATGCTCAAGCAGATCAAGGGCTTTTTGAAAAACATCCGCGGGAGCAGGTAGCATAAATTCACCAAATACTGCGCTGCCCCAAGCCCACAAGGCGACTACCATCATCGCCACACTCAAGCCGGTAAAGCCGCTCCAGAGATAGTCGATGATGTAAAACAGTACAGGTTGTGGTTTACGGATTTTGTCAATTTTAATCATGTTATGTGATTCAGTTTCAAATTAAGCCAAGAAGAATTTATCATCTGGTAATTTACCACCTAAGAGTTTTGGATTGAACTCCATCAAGGTTTCATAGAATTGCATGATTTCATTTTTCAGTTCACTGGCTTTGGTCACCGTTAAGCGTGCGCCGTCTAAGCCCATTTCAATAGCGGCTTCTGGTGCTGGCAGATAATTAGCACCAATTTCAGCCGCACTTTTGCGGTTAGCCATAATCCAGTTTAACGCATCGCTTAAATCTTGGTGAAGTAGATCAAACTGTGCCTTGTGCGCATGGAAGTATTCTTCATTGGCAATAATGCCTGCCATTGGAATAAGTGGTTTGGTATTAAATGCTTGTCCCCATTCTTTCACTAAATCGAAGCCTCGTACAATCTCTGTACCGACAATTTTAGCTTTCTGCACAACCGCACTTGCCATGGGTTCTGGCAAGATAGCCGCATGGAAATCTTTTAGTAAAAACAAGCCAATCGCTTCAGTTGGTGTTGCTACATAGGTGAGATTTACTTTATTAATCTCAATATTCAGTTTTTTCAGTAAGGCTTGCAACACGATATCTGGCATGTCGTTTTTAAATGGTACAAGGATTTTTTTACCTACCAATTCTTGCGGTGAAGTAATGGCGTCACCTTTACACATCAATTGCGTAATCCCATTGGTAAGAATATTTACCATGCCAACTTGTTGCCCTTGATTACGTAAATTCACGCCGACATTACTTGGGCTCATCATCACTTTAAATTGCCCACTTGCCACACCCGCACGCAGTTGATCAGGCGAACGCCAAATCTCTAATGCTACATCCGCTTGTTTGGCTAATTTACCTTGTGCCGCCGCCACCGCAATAGTCACACTTGGCATCGCTGGTGCGCCATAAATGGTAAATTGTTCTTTTGTTGCTGCAAAGAGAGAAGGCGACATGCTCGCTGCCGTAAGTGCTGCGCTCATTCTTAAAAAATTACGTCTATTCATTGCCATGGTTATCTCCTTATTGAATCAAACTCAATGCTTGTATTTTGATAATAGTTTTCATTCATTATCTTACTAGCCGTGACTAAAGTAAAGAAAAGCAAAAGTGCGGTCAGATTTTTAGGTGTTTTTAAATTCTTCTACTTTGTTAAGTCGTAACTCCAATCCAACAACTTAAAGATTTCTTCGGTTTCTACGCCATGATCTAACACAATCGTTAGCCAATGGGTTTTGTTCATATGGTAAGCGGGTAAGAAATTAGGTGATTGCTGTAAGATGCTTACCATATCGGGTGGACATTTGAGATTGATGAAATCTGTTGTGCCTTCTTCTTGTAAACCCAATCTAATCTTCGTAATTTTGCCGATAAGTGCATACCATTTTCCTTTACCATTGCCATGACGCAAGATTGCATATTCTGGAAATTTCGACCAAAGATATTCTGGCTGCGTAGCATATTGTTTGGCAGTATAATCAAATATTTGTTGTACTTGATTCAAGTTTTGCTCCTTGAATAATGAGTTGGTTTGTCATCGTTCTTAGAATAAACAAAGACCGCCTGAAAATTGAATTTCAGGCGGCTTTTTAGACTTAAGTTACCAAATATTACCATTTAAAGTGCAGTCATTTTTGGATATTTTTAATTACTCAGTTACATAGAAAACTTGTTTTTCAAATTCATGTTTTCCAATTTTTACAGTAAGTACATATTTACCGGTAGGGTCCCATCGACCGAATTCCCAGCAATTTGTTACATATTTCCCATTTTCTAACGGTTTGGCAGTATAAGTAATGCTGTGAGTTTTTTTATTAGGGGATGATGTTATTTGCCCATTAGGCGCCTCATTGAACTCCATTTGACTTTTAGCCTGCGCTTTGAATGTTTCCGTCACATTGACTTTTTTTCTGAAATGTCCTGTTGCAATCCAACATACTTTCTCATTTTTATTAGAACGAGAAATTTCTTTTTTATGTAAATCGACTGAGGGCATTTGGGTTCTATCAAAGATAGAAAGATAAATATGAGGCTCGTCAGCTTGTTGTTTAGTGTCTTTTGATTGTTCGGTTACAGCGAGGGCCGCGATTGGAAATATTGTTGCTAAGAAGAAGGTTAGTTTTTTCATTTTTGATTCCTTTTTATGTAATAAGTTGGTTTTATTGAATAACCATCATTCCGATACACCCCATATCAGCTAACATCAAATTTGATGCACCAAATAAAAAAGGATGGCTATTTGATGAAGGTTGCTCAAATTTTACTAAAATTTGTACTTTCTTTTTCACCCAAACGGTGTCTTTCCAAACAAGTTCAGTTGGACTGATATTGACGTCATCTTGATTTTCAATAACAAATTTTGCACCCTGAATGGTAAAACCGACAGGCAACGAGCTGTTGATAATCCAACGTTCGACAGTACTGACTTTAGCTGAAACATCAACTCGACGCGGATCAAAACGTTGTTTGTTAATTAAGCCGTTAGTCACATCTAGTTCAAAGGTGCGTTCTTTGGCAATTTTGCTCTCAAGCATAGCAGTAGCATCAGTATTGAATGACTCATTCATTTTTTTACTGAATGCAGAGATTTCACCTAGTGGACGAAGTTCTAAAACAGTGTTATCGGCAAAATCATTACCTGAACTGAAGACATTTTTGATTTTATCGAAGAAACCACGTTTTACGCCCGAAATAAGTGATACACCTTCCCCTTCGCTTAAATTGACTAGCACTTCTGCTCGTTCACCTGGTGCAAGAATAAGAGAGTTAATCGCTTTGCCTTGTGGTAAAAAGCCTAAATCTCTTGCAATGAGCAACATGTCTTGTTCGTTATCTAAACGGAGATCGTAGGCTCTTGCTAATGAAGCATTGAGCAAACGTAAACGTATCCAACCGCGCGGGATTTCAAGATAAGGCGCTTCTTGTCCATTCACAAGAAGACGATTGCCGACAAAGTGCGGTTGATTTTGCTTAAATAATTGCAATCCGTCGCCGTTAAATTCCATGTCTTGTAAGATTAATGGAATATCGTCCACACCGTATTTATGAGGTAGCTGAGATTTTAAGCTTTGATCATCTTCAATCAACCACATCCCGACGATGCCGCGATAGGTTTGATAAGCCGAGTTAGCCAAGGTCGCAGAGCGATACCAACAAGTCGCAGCAGGTTGGTCAATTGGAATGATTGGGGCCCAAGATTCCCCTTTTTTGAGGACTTTTGCGGCGCCGCCAAATAATTCGCCACTGGCTTGTAATCCCTGAATAGAGAGAGCGATGCTTTGTGGCAAATTGTTGTGATAATTGAGTTTTGCAAAAGAACCCGATTTTATGCGAATAGTGGGTCCAAGATAATTGCCGTTAAAGCCCCATACACTGACACTATGGGAACCATCTAACTTGTAGCCGGTTTCTTCCATATTAAGAATAATGGGACGGCCACGTTTCGCTTCCATCAATGGAGGAATAGTTAATTTTTCACGGGATGCCGCTAATACCGATTGAGGTGTGGCAGCAAGTGCGGTTGAAATTGCGGTAGTTTTTAATAATTGGCGACGAGAAAGACGCAACATATTATTTTCCTTGTGCAATTTCCGCATCGAGTTCGGCAATGCGTTTTTCCATTAAATCATGGCAGTAAGAGGCAAGTTCGCGAACATTGTCTTTTGTGTATGATGATATATCAATCGGGTCCATCATTTCACAAATCACCTTGCCGTTATCCCAGCGATTTAAATCAATTTTGTTGTGAGTTGTTGAGCATACAACAGGTACGATTGGTACGCCAGCCGCAATCGCTGCATGGAATGCGCCTGTTTTGAATGGCAATAAACCACGACCACGGCTACGTGTACCTTCAGGGAACATCCAAATTGATAGATTATCTTTATTGATACGGCGAGCAAGCTCAGTCATGGTACTATGTGCTTTAGAACGATTTTCACGATCTAAGAAAATATTGCCCGTCACCCAATATAAAATACCGAAGAATGGAATCCAAATTAGGCTTTTTTTACCCACACTTACCGTGCGTGGAAGTACCATGTAAGAGATAGTCACCATATCGAAATTATTTTGGTGGTTACCGATGTAAATACAGCGCGGCATATTCTCTTTATTTTGTGGAAAGCGGTGTTCTACATTTAAGCCAAATAAAGGGAATAAACGTCCAAACCAGCGAGCCATAATACCCACATTGCTTGGGTTTCTGAAACGAATAAAGGAATAGATCGTACCAAGCACACAAATTAAAATACAACAAAGTGCAACGATAAGAATTCTGGCGATTTTTAACATAGAAAATACCTAATTAAAATTTTTGGAAAGTATAGCAAATTACACAAAAATGTGTGCTAATCTAATGAAAAAAATGACGGAATAGTTATGAAACCCATTTATTTTATTGCAGATCTTCATTTAAGCGAAACGCATCCGGAATTAACCGCACTTTTTAACGATTTTATGCAAAACAAAGCGCAAGAAGCCCAAGCGGTTTATATTTTGGGGGATCTTTTTGATTTTTGGATTGGTGATGATGAAGTTTCACCTTTAATCTCACAAGTCAAACAGCAGATCAAAAACCTGACAGAAAAGGGTATTGCTTGTTATTTCATTCATGGCAATCGAGATTTTCTCGTAGGGAAAAATTTTGCACAAGATTGTGGTTTAACCTTATTGCCGGACTATTATTGTGTTGATCTTTATGGTGTAAAAACCTTAATTTGTCATGGTGATACCTTATGTATTGATGATGTGAAATATCAACAATTTCGCCGAAAAGTGCATCAAAAATGGCGACAAAGATTGTTTTTATGTTTGCCATTAAAAGTGCGGTTAAAAATTGCAGAGAAAATTCGCGCGAAGAGTAAACAAGATAAGCAATATAAGCCACTGGATATCATGGATGTGAATTTAGCGTTTACGGCACAAACGGTGAAAGAATTTGGCGTTGAATGGTTAATTCACGGTCATACGCATCGAGAAGCCATTCATCAGGAAAAAGGGTACACGCGAATTGTGTTAGGTGATTGGCGAAAGGATTACGCCTCAATTTTGGAAGTAACAGAAAATGGTTATCGGTTTATTTAAACAAAAAGCACAGGATTAAACCTGTGCTTTTTTTCATTAAAACGTGCTGATTTTCAACCGCACTTTATTCTACGGTTACCGATTTCGCTAAGTTACGAGGTTGATCCACGTCGGTTCCTTTAATTAATGCCACATGGTATGACAATAATTGCATAGGAACGGTGTAGAAAATTGGTGCAATAATTTCATTCACTTTTGGCATGGTGATAATTTTCATGCCTTCGCTTGGTGTGAAGCCTGCTTCTTTATCAGCGAACACATAAAGCTGACCACCACGCGCACGTACCTCTTCAATGTTTGATTTCACTTTTTCAAGTAATTCATTGTTTGGTGCGACCACGATAACCGGCATATCTGCATCGATTAAGGCTAATGGACCGTGTTTTAATTCACCCGCCGCATAAGCTTCAGCATGAATATAAGAAATTTCTTTTAATTTCAATGAAGCTTCCATAGCGATAGGGTAGAACTCACCACGACCTAAGAAAAGCGCATGATTTTTCTCTGCGAAGTCTTCTGCTAATGCTTCGATGTCTTTATCAAACGCAAGGGCTTTTTCAACTTCAGCCGGAAGCGATTGTAACGCTTTTACAATTTCCACTTCTTGTTCGTTTGAGATATTGCCTTTTACTTTACCAATTGCAGTGACTAACATTAATAATGCGGCCAACTGAGTGGTAAATGCTTTGGTTGATGCCACACCGACTTCAACGCCTGCACGTGTCATGAAGGCAAGATCAGATTCGCGTACTAAAGATGAACTTGATACGTTACAGATCGTTAAGGCTGCCATGTAACCTTTTTCTTTTGCAAGACGAAGTGCGGCAAGGGTATCTGCCGTTTCACCTGATTGAGAAATAGTCACTAACAAGCTATTTGGGCGAGTGACAAATTTGCGATAGCGGAATTCAGACGCGATTTCAACATCACAGCTCACGCCAGCAAGTGCTTCAAACCAGTAACGAGCGGTCATCCCTGCATTGTAAGAGGTACCACAAGCCACAATTTGAATGTGTTCAACTTTTTCTAAGATTTCTGCTGCGCCATTACCAATAGCATCCACAATCACGTTATTGTGAAGAATACGACCTTCCATCGTGTTGATTAATGCATTTGGTTGCTCATAGATTTCTTTTTGCATGAAATGGCGGAATTTACCTTTTTCTGCTGCATCATTTTCAAGGTTAGACTCGTGTACTTCACGTTCTACTTTTTGACCATTTGCATCATAAATATCCACTGTACGACGTGTGATTTCTGCAATATCGCCTTCCTCTAAATAGATGAAACGACGAGTTACGCTTAATAACGCAAGTTGGTCAGAAGCTAGGAAGTTTTCACCAATCCCTAAACCAATCACCAATGGGCTGCCTGAACGCGCTGCAACTAAATGTTCTGGATGCTCACGATCTAATACCACCATACCGTATGCACCAGTAAGTTGTTTTACGGTTTTTTGAACAGCTTCAAGAAGATTTGAGGCGGTACGCATTTCCCAATTAACAAGGTGAGCAATTACTTCAGTATCGGTTTGAGAATTAAACACATAGCCACGTGATTTAAGTAATTCACGTAATTCTTCGTGGTTTTCGATGATACCGTTATGGACGACAGCAAAGTTACCTGAAGTATGCGGATGAGCATTGGCTTCAGATGGTTCACCATGGGTTGCCCAACGCGTGTGTGCAATCCCGGTACCACCGATTAATGGTTTTACTGCAACCGCTTCATCAAGGGCTTTTACTTTACCCAAGCAGCGTACGCGGTGTAATTCATGGTTTGGATCTACGACAGCAACACCTGCAGAGTCATAACCACGATACTCTAAGCGGTGTAAACCATTAATTAAAATTTCTGCTACATCACGTTGTGCTACCGCACCAACAATACCACACATAGTTTTTCCTTATTTAATAAAATTAAAAGTCTTGTTTTTCTGACCGCACTTTATGTCACATCCACACAAATTACTTCTACGCCTTGCGCCATTATGGCTTCTTTGTCAGCCTGAGATAATTTGTTATCGGTAATCAGTACATCAATTTGCTGCCAGGTTAATTCCACATTTGGCATTTTTCTGCCAATTTTTTGTGATTCCACCATCACAATCACTTCACGAGACACTTCAGCCATCACTTGGCTTAAGCGAACCAGCTCATTAAATGTTGTTGTACCACGTTCTAAATCAATGCCATCGGCACCAATAAATAATTGGTCAAAATCATAAGAACGCAGCACTTGCTCGGCAATATTGCCTTGGAAGGATTCGGAACGTGTGTCCCAAGTGCCTCCCGTCATTAAGAGTGTCGGTTCATTTTCGAGTGAACGTAATGCGGTGGCCACCGAAAGCGAATTCGTCATCACAACCAAGCCTTGCTTGCGATTAAGTTGTTTAATCAATGCAGCGGTTGTGCTGCCACTATCCACAATAATGCGATTGTGATCACGAATACGTTCTGCGGCAGCCTTTGCTAAGACTAACTTTCGTTGCGAAAGTTCATCATCTTGTTCTTCTTCGATGATTTCTTGTGGCATTAAAATGGCACCACCGTATTTACGAAGAAGGAAACCATTACTTTCTAATGCAGTGAGATCTTTTCGAATCGTCACTTCAGAGGTGTCAAATAACTGTACTAGCTGTTCTACACTGACTTCACCTTGTTCCTGCAGAAGTTGCATGATGGCATGTCTGCGTTGTTGGGTATTTCGGTGTTGAATGTTTCGTTTCATTATTTATATCCCGTAATAAGTTTCGGTTCGGAATTATATAAGCAAAATGATGATTGTAAAGCTAAAATTTAGGCAACAAAAAACCCTGACAAAGCAGGGTTCAATTAAAGTCCGTTTTAAAACAAATTATTTGATTGCGTCTTTTAATGCTTTACCAGATACGAATGCAGGAACTTTAGATGCTGCGATTTTGATTTCTGCACCAGTTTGTGGGTTACGTCCAGTACGTGCTGCACGTTTGTTTACTTTGAATGTACCGAAACCGATTAATTGAACAGGTTCACCTTTTTTAAGGCTACCAGTGATAGCAGCTAAAGTAGCTTCTAATGCAGCTTTAGCTTGTTTTTTATTTAATTCAGCAGCACTTGCAATTGCATCGATTAAATCTGTTTTGTTCATAAATTTGTACCTTTTGTTAAATTAAAATTTGACTCTGTTAAGTTAGAGGCCTGTAACCAACTATGGCTTGGGAAAGGATAATCTAACTTTCTAGGAAATAAAAGCCCGATTTGCAAAAATTGTGACAAATCTCACGTTATTGCTCAATTTTTATACCAATATTGGAGATTCCCTCCTGCTTTATCTCGTTTCGGAGGGATAAAATCAAGTCTACATCGCGTTTTTCACAGTCTTTAAGTAAGCGATAGATTTGCCATTGAAGGTCTAATTCTTCTTCAATTTCTTCACGGCTTTTCAGTTCAGTTTCAGAAAGATCACGATTTTCTTGAGTTTCTAACAATGAACAAACCGTGCTTAACGAAATTTGGCTGATTTGAATTGCTTTTTCGAGCGTCTCACCTGCGATAATAGCATGCAATAATTCACCTAATGCTTCACAAGCATCAAGGGCAGGTACCACACCAAAGAAGTCATAATCATTCACATCAGGAATAATTTCTTCAAGTTTCTCTAATTGGTTTTCGAAATTGATTTTTGCCCCTTTAACGGTTAGAAATTCCCACACTAAGTTTAAAATGTTGTGATAGGTCTTTTTTGCTTGCTCCTGTTCTGTCATTTGACAAAACAGGGCAAAGTTCGGTGCCATGCGTTCGCATAAGCATGCCATAAAGGTTAGATGTTGCCAGCTTTCAAGATTTTCGAGGCGCTTGTGAATTGGGTTTCGCATTTTCTTCTCGCTTATTTATGATAGGCTTTAGAGAATTCGTGAATGGTGTCCACGAAAATTTTTGGTGCACTTTCCGGCACATCTTGGTGAATACCATGACCTAAATTAAATACATGTCCACTGCCTTGCCCAAAATCGGCTAAAATTGACCGCACTTCTTGCTCAATACGCTCTGCAGGTGCATATAACACACTTGGATCCATATTGCCTTGTAGCGCCACTTTATGACCCACACGCGCTTTTGCATCCGCCAAATTAACTGTCCAGTCTAATCCTAGTGCATCACAGCCTGTATTAGCCATGGCTTCTAACCATAAACCGCCGCCTTTAGTAAATAAAGTCACGGGCACTTTACGGCCATCGTGTTCACGAATTAAACCATCGACGATTTTATGCATATATTGTAGAGAGAAGTCTAAATATTCACGATGACCTAATACGCCGCCCCAAGTATCAAATACCATGACTGCTTGTGCACCTGCTTTGATTTGTGCATTTAAGTATAAAATCACGGAATCCGCCACCTTATCTAATAAAAGATGTAAAGTTTGTGGTTCGGCATACATCATTTTTTTGATTTTATTGAAGGTTTTGCTGCTACCACCTTCAACCATATATGTTGCCAGTGTCCACGGGCTACCAGAGAAACCAATCAGTGGCACTTCGCCTTTTAGTTCACGACGAATTGTGCGCACAGCATTCATCACATATTGAAGTTCGACTTCAGGGTCAGGAATCGGTAAATTTTCGACCGCACTTTTGTTTTCAATTGGACGGGCAAATTTCGGGCCTTCACCCGCACCAAAACTTAAGCCTAAGCCCATCGCATCAGGAATAGTCAGAATATCTGAAAATAAAATAGCTGCATCTAAAGTATAGCGATGAAGTGGCTGTAAGGTAACTTCACAAGCTAAATCCGCATTACGGCAAAGAGACATAAAATCGCCCGCCTCTGCACGTGTTGCTTTATATTCAGGCAAATAGCGTCCCGCTTGGCGCATCATCCATACGGGCGTCATATCCACTGGTTCACGTAATAAAGCTTTTAAATAACGATCATTTTTTAATTCAGACATGGGCTTTCCTTTATTTATTTTGTTCCGCTTTGCAAAGCTCAAGCGTAGCATTAATTAATTTGAGTGCGATAGTACCTGTTGGCGGTAATTCTGGCAAGGGGGCAGCGCTAGAAAACCATTGTGCATCATGCAGTTCTGTTTCTTGCAGTTGAATTTCTCCACTGTCGTAATCAGCCAAAAAGCCCACCATTTGTGAATTAGGGAATGCCCAAGGTTGGCTACCGAAATAGCGAATATTTTTAATGCAAATACCAGTTTCTTCAAAGACTTCGCGGCGAACCGCATCTTCAAAGGTTTCACCCACTTCAACAAAACCGGCGAGCGTGGTGTACATCCTCGCTTTGCCAGGCGTGTAATGACGTTTATGGTTGGCTAATAAAATCTCAGTGCCACGGCGAACGGCGACAATAATCGAAGGGCAAATAACTGGATAAGTGCGATAGCCGCAACTTGTACATTGAACCGCAAGCTCATCGTGAGTTTGCTCCACTTTTTGACCGCACTTTCCGCAGAATTGATGGGTTTTCAGAAAATGATTGATTTCCACGCCTCGGCTTAATAAATGAAAATCTTCAGTTGGTAATGACAACAAACTTCGTAAGGAAAGGTATTCTCGTTCATCTTGGTCATTTTCGGCCACAAGCCATAAAGGTTGTGATTTCCATTTCCCGAGCAATATTGCTTTTGGTGTTGTGAGGCCGAGTTCCTTTGCTGATCCGAAAGGCAGATCATTTTCCTGCCAATAAAGCGTTGATCCTTTGGTGAACAGCCAATATCCCTGATCTTCGGGCTGAATTGCTTTCATATTTTTCTCTTTTTGTTTCAAAAGTGCGGTCATTATAAAAGGGATTTTTCGGAAAAACGAATTTAATTTATGCGATAAAAATAGCTAGTCAGTTTTCCTTGTGCTACATTGGCAACCTGTTTTTCTCTTTAAAATTAGGAATGCAAAATGTCTTTTTTCTCTTTTGCTTTTTTAGAAAATGCGATGTCTTTTCAAGGCTATCTTAAATATATCGCCATTTTTGTCTCGTTAGGTGCATTGTTTGTGGTGACAAGCTTATATTTGCGTCATCGGTTACAAACCAAATATCGTGATCTCAGTATCATTTTTCTTTTATTAATCATTTTCTTGCTCGGGGTGCAATATAACCAATATGAGCGAAGTGAAGTCTATGCAGCTGATACTTCTCGCGTGGTGACATTTTTAAATTCGGTGAAAGACAGTCAAAATTTACAGAAAGAAGATATTCGTACCAATAGCCGTACATTAAGTAACGGCATGATTTTAAATATTCGGGATCAGTATTTCGAAGTCCATTTTAATAATGATTTTACCGCATATACCTTATCCCCAATTAACTTAGTAAACCCTAATGTTACTGTTATTGATAAGGAGGAAAACTAATGGATGGATACACATTATTAGGTTTGAAATTGGCCATGGGTATTATTGGACTTGTACTTCAAATCAATTTAATGGGCAAAGGCAACCTCGCGCCGACCTCCGCGATGGATCAGGTACAAAACTATGTGCTGGGTGGCATCATTGGTGGTGTGATTTATAGTGATAGTATTGGGGTGCTCCAATTCTCTCTCGTGCTCGTACTTTGGACATTATTGATTTTTACCCTTCGTTTTATCAAAAACCATAACCAATTAGTTAAATCGTTGATTGATGGTAAACCAGTTTGGGTGATTTCAAATGGTAAGGTAAAAACCGCTGAATGTATGAAAAATGGTATTACTGCTCATGACCTCATGTTTAAGTTACGTGCTGCCGGTATTTATGAAATCAAAACGGTTAAACGTGCGGTATTTGAACAAAATGGACAACTTTCGATTATTCAATACGGTGATGAAAACTTACTTTATCCATTAATTGTTGATGGACAATTAGATGATGATATTTTAGAAATTATTGATCGTGATGAAGAATGGGTTAAAGCTGAGTTAGAAAAACATAACCTGACGGTTGAGCAAGTGTATATTGGCGAATACTTGAATGGTCAGTTAATCACACATTTATATGAAAACAAATAAAAAAGACCGCACCTTAAAAGTGCGGTCTTTTTTTCGCTCATTTTAACCGACAACAAAAGGTAAATAACCGGCTCGGATAGCAAAAGGAATCGAAGTAATAATTACCCCAAGCACTAAGACGAGCACTAACAATGCTTTACCGCCCCATACTCGGTATGGCAAGTTTGGATGAATTGAGCGTGCTTTCCAAACTAATGCTACCGGTAAAACCACGGCGTAGAACGCGAACATTTGACCGGCATAACCCAGTGCGAGAATAAAACCTTCAGGATAGAAAAGGGAGAAAAGCACTGGGGGAATAAAGGTCATTAAACCTAATGAAATACGCCCTGCATGAATATCAAAAGATTGCTTGAGTAAGTCTTCAATACATTCTAATAAACCTAATGCCACGCCTAAGAATGAGGTTACTAATGCCAAAGTGGAGAAAATTTTGACTGCATTAGCAATAATTGGGCTTTGGGTGATTTCTAAGGTTGCTTTCACTAAGCCATTTAACGTGGCGTCTTCACGTAAAATTTGTAAAAACTCATTTTGGCTGAGTAAACCGTGCGTAGAAAGCTGCCATAAAAAGTAAGCAAATAATGTGATGCCAGAACCCACTAAAATCGCAATGCGTAAGGATTTTACGTTGCCGTCTAAGTATTTATTTAAACTTGGAATGGAACCGTGAAAACCAAATGCGGTGAAAAATACAGGGCTTGCAGAAATAATTAAGGCGTTATCAATTGGCATCGCCATTAAGTTATCAAATTTAATGTTTGGTAACATTAATGCGAGCACTAAGATAAAAGTGGCAATCATCACAAAGAATAGGACACGGTTAATTTTATCCACACTGTGTGTACCGATGACAATAAAACTGCCGAAGAAAATGGTGAATACAAGCACCGTTATCTTATTCATGGTGTCTTTATCCCCCATGGCAGAGAGTAAATCCATTAATAAGGATCCACCACCACTTACATAAGCAGCAATTAAGGCATATAAAAAGACAATTAAAACCGCAGTGGAAATAATTCGCCCTGCCTTACCAAAATATTGTGCAGCAAGGGTGCCGATCCCAGCATCACTGTCAGCCGTTTGATACAGTTCCACGAATAACAACGCGGTGAAAGTGAGCACCGCCCACAAGCCGATTAATAAGAAAACCGTCGCCGTTAAGCCAATCCCTGCTGAGGTGAGAGGCATTGCCAACATCCCTGCTCCAATCATGGTTCCTGCCACAAGCAAGGTACTTCCCACAGTCTTGTTCATTTTATCTTCCTTAGATTGTAATAAAATATTTACGATAATTGTATTTTAATCTTTACAGTGTGTAAAGTGGGAGAAACAAAATTCTTCTACAAAATGTACGGTAGAAATGACCGCACTTTCCCGATAAAATAGCCGGCAAATCAATTAAGACAAGAGACAATAGTAGGAGAGCGCTTATGATTTATAGTATGACAGCCTTTGCGCGCCTTGAAATCAAGAAGGATTGGGGCGATGCAGTTTGGGAAATTCGTTCGGTTAACCAACGTTATTTGGAAAACTTTTTCCGCTTGCCAGAGCAATTTCGTGGCTTGGAAAATGCTTTGCGTGAGAAACTTCGTCAAAATCTCACTCGCGGTAAAATTGAATGTTCATTGCGTATTGATAGCAAAAAACAAGCGGCGGCTGAGCTCAATTTAAATAAAGAATTAGCGAATCAAGTTATCCAATCTTTACAATGGATTAAGTCGCAAGCTGGCGAGGGCGAAATCAATTTAACGGATGTGTTGCGTTATCCTGGCGTGGTGGAAGCGGCTGAGCAAGATTTAGATGCGATCAGTCAAGATTTGTTGACAGCTTTTGATGAGTTGTTGGTGGAATTTATTGCAATGCGTGGCCGTGAAGGCGAAAAATTGCAAGCCATTATTCAACAACGTCTTGATGGTATTACCGTGGAAGCCGAAAAAGTGCGGTCACAAATGCCGGCAGTTTTACAATGGCAGCGTGAGCGTTTATTGCAACGTTTTGAAGAAGCGAAGATTCAACTTGATCCACAACGTGTTGAACAAGAAATGATTTTATTGGCGCAACGTGTGGATGTGGCAGAAGAATTAGATCGTTTGCAAATGCATGTGAAAGAAACCAACAACATCTTGAAAAAAGGTGGGGCAGTAGGTCGTAAACTGGATTTTATGATGCAAGAACTGAATCGTGAATCTAACACGTTGGCATCAAAATCCATTAATGCTGATATCACCGCTTCCGCCGTGGAATTAAAAGTATTAATCGAACAAATGCGTGAGCAAATTCAAAATCTTGAATAGGAAAAATCATGGCAACATTCATTTCATTAAACCAATATGATTTGGTGGAAGTGGCTGGCGTAGATGCAGAGAAATATCTGCAAGGCCAATTAACGTGTGATGTAGTGCATTTAGCAGCAGGTGCTTCAACGCTTACCGCGCATTGCGATCCTAAAGGCAAAATGAACTCGTTGTTTCGCTTAATTAAGCTTTCATCTGAGCAGTTTTTGATTTTAATGCCGAAAAATTTATTTACTCCACTTGAGCATTTAAAAAAATACGCCGTGTTTTCAAAAGTGACTTTTCAAGTATTAGATTGGCAAATTGTTGGCTTGATTGGTGAAAAGTGCGGTCGAATTCAAGCACAAATCATCTTGGATATTGATGAAAATCGCACAATTTTGCTCAATCCTACCCCGTTAGATGTCACCTTTAATGGCGATGAAAAGCAATGGCTTTGTGCGGATATTCAAGCGGGCTTACCAAGTTTGAGTGCGGAAACGCAAAATGAATTTATCCCGCAGGCATTAAATCTACAAGCCATCGAACAAGCGATTTCTTTTACTAAAGGCTGTTATATCGGGCAAGAAACTGTCGCGCGAGCCAAATATCGTGGCGCCAATAAACGAGCGATGTATGTGCTTTCGGGGGAAACCACAGTTACCCCGAAAATCGGTAGCGAAATTGAAATGCAGTTAGATACGGCTTGGCGTAAAACGGGCTCGATCGTAAGTGCGGTCAATTTTGACGGTGTTTTATGGTTACAAGTGGTGATGAACAACGATTTAGAAGAAGGGACGCATTTCCGTTTACCTGAAGATGGAACAGTTCTGAAAATTGAATCTCTTCCTTATTCCATAAACAACTAAATATATTGTCTTTTAATCTATTTTAAACTTAAAAATCCTTGGCGAAGTCAATCTTTGCAAAGGATTTTTTTATTATGTCTTTTGTAATGAAAATTTATTTTCTAGCACAATTTCTGTATTTTTGTCAGATTTTTTGAATAGTTAAAAAAATGTTACAAGGATAAAAGGGAAATGTTAAAAAATTATGAGATCTTTGTCACATTTTCAATAAATTTCACTTAATAGGGTATAGGTTTTTTCTTTAAAACCCATAGAATACGCGCAATTTTTAGTTATGTAAGAGGAGTAAGTATGACCCTATCTTTTATTCTTAGTGTTTTTCCGATCATCCTGTTGATCTATTTAATGGTAAAGCGTAATGCATTACCTTCTTATGTTGCATTACCTTGGATTGCAACTCTAGTAATGGGGGTTCATCTTCTTCATTTTAATACCGATATAGTGACAATTAGTGCGAATGTGACTGCAGCAATCGTGGCTGTTCAAACACCAATTACTGTTATTTTTGGTGCAATTCTCTTTAACAAATTTTCAGAAGTATCTGGCGCAACTGATACGATGCGTAAATGGTTAGGCAATATTAATCCAAACCCAGTTGCACAATTAATGATTATCGGTTGGGCATTTGCTTTTATGATTGAGGGGGCAAGCGGCTTTGGTACACCAGCAGCGATTGCAGCTCCAATTTTAATGGGGTTAGGTTTTAATCCATTAAAAGTAGCTATGTTAGCTTTAGTGATGAATTCGGTTCCGGTTTCTTTTGGGGCAGTAGGAACACCAACTTGGTTCGGTTTTGGTCCGTTAAAATTAGATTCAAAATCGATTCTTGAAATTGGTTCGATGACAGCGTTTGTCCACTCCATTGCGGCATTAGTGATTCCATTGATGGCATTACGTATCATGGTGACCTGGAAAGAAATCCGTCAAAATATTGTTTTCATTTATATTAGCGTATTCTCTTGCGTGATTCCTTACTTCTTAATTGCACAGTTTAACTATGAATTCCCATCACTAGTCGGTGGTGCAATTGGTCTCTTTATTTCTGTATTTGTAGCGAATAAAGGTATTGGTTTAGCGAAAGTTGAAAACAAGTTAGATAATAATGCTGTTAGCGCAGGCCAAGTTGCTAAAGCATTACTACCAACCGGTTTATTAATTTTATTCTTAATCGTTACACGTATTCCAGAATTAGGCTTAAAAGGCTTAATGAATAACAAAGATGTGTGGTTCTCCACAGCGTTAGGTTCATTAGGCACATTTGAAGTCAGCAAAGGTTTAATTTTTAGTTTGAAAAATATCTTCGGTTCAGAAGTGAGTGAAAGCTATAAACTTCTTTATGTACCTGCGTTAATTCCATTTGTAATTACCGTATTAATTTCATTACCACTTTTCGGAGTGAACTTCAGCAGAACAAAAGGCATTTTTAGTACAAGCTTAAGCCAAGTAAAAAATCCATTTATTGCCTTAATGGGAGCCTTAGTGATGGTAAACTTGATGTTAGTGGGTGGCGAGCATTCTATGGTAAAAATCATAGGTCGTACCTTTGCAGAAGTTACCGGTAGTGACTGGACAATCTTCTCATCCTTCTTAGGTGCTGTAGGCGCATTTTTCTCAGGTTCAAATACCGTATCTAACTTAACATTCGGTAGCGTACAATTATCGACAGCAGAAACTACAGGTTTATCTGTGACTTTAATTCTGGCGTTACAATCAGTCGGTGGTGCGATGGGTAATATGGTATGTATTAATAATATCGTAGCAGTTTCTTCCGTGTTGAATATTCAAAACAAAGAAGGAACAATCATTAAGACTACGATTGTACCAATGGTCGTTTACGGTATCATTGCAGCCCTTTGCGCAAGTTTCTTAATTCCGCTATTCTATGCGCTCTAAAATAGAGGCAAAAAGCAACCGCACTTTGTGGGCGGTTGCTTAACTTTTATCGAATATTTTACTTTTTATTTTCTATTATTGTTGGAGTAATTATTTATGAACGTAAATTTCTACGTTACTTGTATTGCCGACGTAGTAAAGAGCGGTGTGGCAAAAAACACTGTATTACTACTGGAAAAACTCGGTTGTAATGTTATCTTCCTTGAAAAACAAGGCTGTTGTGGGCAACCAGCATTAAACAGCGGTTACACCAAACAAGCCATCCCTGGCATGAAAAACTTAGTCGAAACCTTTGAAGTGAACGATTATCCCATTGTTGCCCCTGCAGGTTCCTGTGTTTATGCTATCAAAAACTATCCTGACTATTTCACTAAAGCTGGTGAGTTAGGTTGGGCTGAGCGAGCGAAAAAGGTCGTCGCACGTTTCTGTGATTTAACGGATTTCATCGTCAATAAATTAGGTGTAACAGATGTTGGCGCCTATTTGCCTGGTAAAGCGGTTTATCATCCTTCTTGTAGTCTTACTCGTAAATTAGGCATTGTTGATGAACCAATCGCTCTCTTGAAAGGTGTAAAAGGGTTAGATCTTCTTCCTATTCATAATCAACAAACTTGCTGTGGCTTTGGTGGAACTTTCTCTGTGAAAATGGCAGAGATTTCTGGCGAAATGGTGAAAGAAAAAGTTGAGCATATTGAAGAGGTTGAACCGCAATATTTAATTGGTGCAGATGTAAGTTGTTTATTAAACATTGGTGGTCGTTTACAACGCGAAGGCAGCAAGATCAAAGTGATGCACATTGCGGAAGTATTAATGCAAGGGGAGAAATAAGATGTCATTGAAAACCAGTAATCTTCCTTTTAAAGCGCGTGTCGATCATGAAGTGCATAACACAATCATGCGTAAAGCGGTAGTAAAAGCCCAAGAAACTATTGGGGCTAATCGTCAAAAAATGGTGGACGAATTAGGTCATTGGGAAGAATGGCGTGATTTATCCAAACAGATTCGTAACCATGTTTTAGCTAATTTAGATGCTTATTTGTATCAATTAAGCGAAAAAGTGATGGAAAATGGCGGTAAAGTGTATTTTGCTGAAACGGCCGAAGAAGCGAGTGCTTATATTCGCAAAGTAGCATTAGAGAAAAATGCGAAGAAAATCGTAAAATCCAAATCCATGGTGACAGAAGAAATCGGTTTAAACGAAGTGCTTGAAAAAGAGGGCATGCAAGTGATCGAAACCGATTTGGGTGAATATCTATTACAAATTTCAGGTGATAAACCATCCCATATCGTTGTGCCTGCAATTCACAAAGATCGTCACCAAATCCGCAAAGATTTATCTGAAAAACTCGGCTATGAAGGTGAGGAAACGCCTGAAGATATGACGCGTTTCGTACGTGAAAAAATTCGTCAAGATTTTTTAGAGGCTGATATCGGTATCAGTGGTTGTAACTTTGCTGTAGCGGAAACCGGCTCAGTTTGTTTAGTGACAAACGAAGGTAACTTACGTTTAGCGACGACCTTACCAAAAACACATATTGCCGTGATGGGAATGGAGCGTTTAGCGCCGACTTTCCAAGAGGTGGATGTGTTAATTACGATGCTTGCTCGTAGTGCGGTAGGGGCGAAATTAACCGGTTATAACACTTGGTTAACCGGTCCTCGTCTTGCTGGTGAAACCGACGGTCCTGAAGAATTCCATTTGGTTATTGTGGATAATGGCCGTTCAGATATTTTAGCGTCTGAATTCCAAGAAGTTTTACGTTGTATCCGTTGCGGTGCTTGTTTGAATACTTGTCCCGCATATCGTCAAATCGGTGGTCATGGATATGGTTCTATTTACCCGGGGCCAATTGGTGCAGTGATTTCTCCGTTACTAGGTGGCTATGATGAATTCAAAGAATTGCCGTATGCTTGTTCTTTATGTAATGCGTGTAATTCGGTCTGCCCAGTGCGTATTCCATTAGCGCAGTTAATCTTAAAACACCGCGAGAAAATGGTAGAGTTAGGTAAAACTCCCGCGATGGAACGTTTATCTATTTTTGGTTTCACTACAGCCAATGCCAACCCAATACTATGGAAAACTGGTGTGAATATCGGTGCAAAATTAGCGGGTAAGCTGATCAAAAATGGGAAAGCACCAATTACATTTGGTGCATTGGGTGAATGGACAAAAGCACGAGATTTACCACAAGCAGATGGTGAAAGTTTCCGTCAATGGTTTAATAATAGAGAGAGAGGGTAATAAGCATGGATTTACAAAATCGCGAAAATTTTCTTAATAAATTAGCGGCGAAAATGGGTAAAGCCCGTGCTATCATACCTGATCCGATGGATGCCCCTGTCAATACATACCCAACTGAGCGTTTAACCCATTTAAGTGCGGTTGATTTAGCGAATGAATTTACCAATTCTGCTAAAACCATGATGGTGGATGTAAATGTGTGTAGAGAGTCTGATGCAGTACAAACCTTACTTGCTCTCTGTGAAAAATATGGCGGCGGTGATGTTGTACTTAATTCCGATGAAAGATTGACCGCACTTGGTATTCCAGCGGCGCTTGAAGCGAAATATACTTGCCATACATGGTCACCAGAAACGGCACAAGATAATATTAGTTTTTCTGAAAAAGCTAATCTTGGTGTGGTTTATGCAGAATATGGTTTGGCGGAAACTGGCGGAATCGTCTTATTCTCTAGTGCAGATCGTGGACGTTCAGTGAGTTTATTACCTGAAAAATCGATTGTTGTTGTACGTAAAAGCCAAGTACTTCCACGTGTTGCACAAGTGGCGAAAGTATTACACGATAAAGCACAACAAGGCGAGCGTATGCCATCTTGTATCAATATTATCTCAGGTCCAAGTTCAACGGCGGATATTGAATTGATTAAAGTGATTGGCGTACATGGCCCAGTAGCAAAAATCTATTTAGTCATTGACGACTTATAAGAATCATCCATGATGAAAAGAGAGAACTACAATGTTCTCTCTTTTTTTATTTTTTTAAAATCCGCTATAATTCTGAAAAACTCACGAATTAAATACTATGACTTATTATCTTGGCATTATGTCCGGCACCAGTCTTGATGGTGTAGACATTGCTCTTACTGACATCCATTCGAATCAAACCAAATTAATTGCGGCCGATTTTACGCCGATGCCGGCAAATTTACGTGAAAAAGTGACCGCACTTATTCAATCTGGCGAAACCACGTTACAAGCATTGGGTGAGCTTGATCATCAATTTGGTTTGCTCTATGCGGATTGCGTAAATGCCTTTTTACGTAAACATCAGTTAAAACCTGAGCAGGTCGAAGCCATTGGCTGCCATGGCCAAACGGTGTGGCATTCCCCAAAGGGTCAATTTCCGTTTACCATGCAAATCGGTGATATGAATTTATTAGCCGCTAAAACTGGTATTACGGTTGTCGGTGATTTGCGACGTAAAGATATGGCGTTTGGTGGACAAGGCGCACCTTTGGTACCTGCTTTTCACCAAGCGATATTTTTTGATCCTCATTGGGCTACAGTCGTGCTTAATATTGGTGGTATTAGTAATGTATCGTTATTGATACCCGAACAGCCTGTCATTGGCTTTGACACAGGAACGGGTAATACCTTGCTCGACCAATGGATCGAAAAACATCAAGGCAAAGTCTACGACAAAAATGGTGAATGGGCGGCTTCAGGCCAAGTGAATTCAGCTTTGTTAGCGGCATTATTAGATGAGGATTTCTTTCAACTTTCACCACCGAAAAGCACGGGGCGTGAATTATTTAATTTGGCTTGGTTAGAGAATAAAATTCAAAAAATAGCAGGCAAAACGACCGCACTTTTACCACAAGATGTACAAGCCACCTTGGCAGAATTTACCGTACAAAGTATTGTTTTAGCCCTTAATAATATTCAGACGACATTACCATGTCGATTACTTGTTTGTGGCGGAGGTGCTAAAAATCAGGTGATCATGAATGGTTTAAAACAGGCATTACTAAATTGGCGTATTCAACTGACGACGGAATTAGAACTTGATATCGATTATGTGGAAGCGGCAGCTTTTGCTTGGTTGGCCTATCGTCGTATGCATAATTTGCCCGCTAATTTACCGAGTGTGACGGGTGCCACAAGTGCGGTCAGTTTAGGGGCGATTTTTCCAAAGGAATAAACCATGGCAGAAAATTTATTACAAACCCTTTCAACTTTAATTACTGAACAACGGAATCCCAATTCCATGCATGTGGATAGCTTGTCTGCATTGGAAATTGTGCAGTTAATGAATGAGGAAGATAAACAAGTGCCTTTGGCAATTGAAAAATGCTTACCTCAAATTGCCCAAGCGGTCGAATGTATTGTTGCTGCATTTCAACAAGGTGGTCGATTAGTCTATATTGGCGCTGGAACCAGTGGTCGATTAGGCGTACTTGATGCTTCTGAATGCCCGCCAACATTTGGTGTGTCACCTGAAATGGTGAAAGGTATTATTGCAGGCGGCGAGCGCGCATTACGTCATCCAATTGAAGGTGCCGAAGACAGCAAAACGCACGCCGTGGTTGACTTACAAACCATTCAATTTTCCTCAAAAGATGTCTTGGTTGGTATTGCTGCGAGTGGCCGAACACCTTATGTGATCGGTGCATTGGAATATGCGAAAAGTTTAGGTTCAGTGACCGTTTCGATTGCAAGTAATCCGAATTCAGCGATGGCGAATATTGTGGATATTGCTATTGATACGGTAGTGGGGCCAGAAGTGCTGACTGGTTCGAGTCGCTTAAAATCAGGCACCGCCCAAAAATTAGTACTGAATATGCTTACTACGGCTTCCATGATTTTAATGGGCAAATGCTATCAAAACTTAATGGTGGATGTGCAGGCAAGTAATGAGAAGCTGAAAGCTCGTGCCATTCGTATCGTCATGCAAGCCACGGATTGCGATAAGACACTCGCAGAAGAGACATTAAAGCTTGCCGATCAAAATGCGAAATTAGCAATTATGATGATTTTGAGTGGACTAGATCGTGCTCAAGCGGAAGCTTTATTAGAAAAACATCACGGCAAGTTACAACTTGCGTTGAAATAAGCAAAAAATAAAACGCTAGGCATCAAACCTAGCGTTTTTTATCATTTAATAGTTTGCTTAATTAGCAATCTTGTTTACCGTAAGCATCTTGACGTAGAATTTGACGAACGCCTTCCTCAAATTGTGCTAAAACTTGATCCGCGTCTTTTGAATCTTTACCGCGAGCATCAAGATAGAACTTGATTTTTGGCTCAGTACCAGATGGACGAGCGATTAAGCGGCTACCATTTTCTAATACGAATACAAGGATGTCGCTTTGACGATCTGTTTTAGTATGGTCGATAAATTGTGCCACTTTAACACCACCTACTTCAGCTGGAGGCGTGTTACGAAGTGCGGTCATTAATTTACCAATTTCAGATAAATCGCTTACACGAATAGAAATTTGCCCACTTACATAAGCACCGAATTCTTGCGTGAAGTCATTAGCGTAATCTGCTAAGGTTTTGCCTTGTGCTTTTAAGTGACGCACTAAATCTAAGAACACGATAGCTGCAGAAATACCGTCTTTGTCACGTACTTTATCTGGGTCAACTAAGTAACCAAGCGCTTCTTCGAAACCGAATAATAAGCCTTGAACTTTACCGATGTATTTGAAACCGGTTAAGGTTTCTTCTGATTGGAAGCCGTATTTTTTCGCAATTTCAGCAAGCGCTGGAGAAGATACTAAAGAACACGCTAATACGCCTTTCTCACCTTTTGCATGATATTGTTTTGCCAAATACCAACCTAAGAAACAACCTACTACGTTGCCGTGTAAAGGTTTCCAGTTACCTTGTGCATCTGGAACAGCCACCGCTAAACGGTCTGCATCTGGGTCATTAGCAATAATGAATTCTGCATTGTGTTCTTTTGCTACTTTAATGGCTAAATCTAATGCACCTTTTTCTTCCGGGTTAGGGAAGTTTACTGTTGGGAATGTGCCATCTGGCCATACTTGTTCCGCCACAATATGAGGTTGTGGAAGACCCGCTTTGGTTAAGGTTTTGCTTAACACTTCATAGCCTACACCGTGCATTGCGGTATAAACGTAGTTAATGTCTACTTGAGGTTCTTTAGCAAGAGAAGCAGTTTTTTCAATATAAGCGTTAACCACTTCATCATCTAGCACAACATAATCTTGACTACGTGGTAAATCTTTTACATTGCCTGCTGCTACTTTGTCGATTAATGCCGCGATATCTTTATCTGCAGGAGAAACGATTTGGCCACCGCCGTTCGCTTTACCTAAGTAAACTTTATAACCGTTATCTTCTGGTGGGTTGTGACTTGCAGTCACCATGACACCTGCGGTGGTATCAAAATATTGGATTGCGTAAGCTAATACTGGCGTTGGTAATTTACGTGGAAGTAAATAAGCTTTCACGCCTGCACCCGCCATGATTTCAGCGGTATCACGTGCGAAAACATCAGAGTTTTTACGACCATCGTAACCAATCACGATGGAAGGTTGTTTGTCGTAATCTTTTAAATAATCTGCTAAACCGCCCGCAGCTTGTGCCACTAAAACACGGTTCATACCCATAGGGCCTGCTTGTAATGGTCCACGAAGCCCTGCCGTACCAAACTGTAAACGGCCACTAAAGCGAGCTTGTAATTCAGATTGTGCTTTTTCATCACCATTTTTCGCCGCCGTTAAAAGTGCGGTTAATTCTGCGTGAGTTTCTGCATCAGGATCTTGATTTAACCAGTTTTGTGCAATATCAAAAAGCGTTGTCATGATGTTTTCTCCTTGTAAAAAGTAATTCTGGATAGACTAACGGAAAATGGATCGGATTAAAACGACTATTTTTCTTTTTTCCTGAAAAGATAAGCTTTTTTTGATCGCAATCGTTTTCTAATAAAATAAAAACAGCGTAAAATATTCACGCTGTTAAATGATTTTAGATTATGAAATTTAAAATTTATTTGCTGAAATCCACTAAAGCATCACGAGTAATATCTGTGATATTCTTATTGCTTGTTAGTGTCATTGCTACACGCATTTCTTTATGAAATATATCGAGCATATTCTCTACGCCACGTTGACCATCTGCTCCAAGAGCATATACAAAAGAACGACCAATCATAGTAGCATCAGCACCTAATGCAATCATACGTACTACATCTAATCCATTACGAATACCACTATCTGCAAGAATTTTTATATTACCTTTGACGGCATCGGCGACATAAGGTAAAGCTTGAGCTGTTGATGGTGTCCCGTCTAGTTGTCTACCTCCGTGGTTGGATACCACGATCCCATCAGCACCAAAGCGAACAGCATCTTTAGCATCTTCAGCATCTAAAATACCTTTGATAACCATCGAGCCATCCCAAAAATCACGTATCCATTCTAAATCTTTCCACGAAATAGAAGGGTCGAAGTTGTCAGTTAACCAACCAATGTAATCATCTAACCCTACCGGTTTACCCATATATTGAGAAACATTACCTAATGTAAATGGACGCCCCTTCATGAGCATATCGTAAGACCATAATGGATGAGTGAAACCTTGTAATGTTCGACGAAGCCATTTATATTCGCCACTCATGCCTGAATGCATATCACGATAACGTGCACCAGGGGTTGGCATATCTACAGTAAAGACTAATGTCTTGCAACCTGCTGCTTTTGCTCGTTCGAGAGCATTTTTCATAAAGCCTCGATCTTTTAGAACATAAAGTTGGAACCACATGGAACGTTTGAGTGTTGGAGCTACTTCTTCAATTGGACAAATTGATACAGTTGAAAGCGTAAATGGAATACCTTTGTTATCAGCAGCTTTTGCGGCTTGAACTTCACCACGACTTGCGTACATGCCACATGCACCTACAGGAGCCAATACTAACGGCATAGAAAGCTTTTCACCGAATAATTCAATTTCAGTATTTAATTGAGACATATCATTGAGCACACGTTGCCGTAATGCTATGTTAGATAGATCGCTTACATTACGTGTAAGTGTATGTTCAGAATAAGAGCCACCATCAGCATAATGAAACATAAATGGGGGAACCTTACGTTTAGCAACTTGACGATAGTCGTTTGCGGATGAAATAATCATATTTACCTCGTTATTAATGATAATCATTATCTTCTATTGTAGGTTAAATTCATTAATAAAGGTATTAGTTTTTGAAGATTTGTAATTAGGAAATAAAAATGCACGATTTTCCATCTGAATCGTGCATTTAATTGATTTTGCTCGTGAAGAGTAAAATTACTAAAGAAGGAGAGCAGAGCCCCATTTAATAATATCAAAGAAGAATTTGTTTTGATTGGTGGCAATGCCATCACCACTTTTCTTCAGTGTGCCATCGTCATTTTTCGTTTCATCTACCATGCCATTTACATACTGGCCTTTCACCACATCTAAGTCTTCTTTTGCCTGAGTACGTAAGATTTGGCAAGCTTTGGGTTCTAATACATCGACATCACCAATTTCTGCGCGGAATTTTTTAAATTGGTAGGTCGCATAATTCATCGATTTTTCATCTTTTTGAATCATTTTTACATAGTCTTCACCGATGATTTTTTCTAACGGATAGAAAAAGACATATTGGGAATGAATATAGCTATCTTCTTTGGCAAAATGTTGTTGCTGAATGCGAGTTAAATTTGGATAGATACATTGTTCAGCTTGTTTACTTGCTACAGCCCATGTTTTCGCATTGGCATCAGACAGGAGATAGTCCGCTTGTGCGAATTCAGCAGGAATAGTTGATTGTGATGAACCAAATAAACTACAAGCATTCAATAACATGATGCTACTTAAAAAAATAATTTTTTTCACTTAAATTTCCTTACTAAAGTTGGAATGGCGGAATTTTAACAATAACGACATAATTGTAAAGTCTTCAATAATTGATTTTCTTTCCCGAACTAAAAAACTTCCGCTATAATGACCGCACTTTTTACACTTATAAAGGAAAGAACAATGCAAAATCCAAAAGATGATGTTTTATATGCACCAGTTGAGTGGGTTGATCATAGCGAAGGCTATACCGATATTCGTTTCCACAAATCGACTGATGGTATTGCAAAAATCACCATTAATCGTCCAGAAGTGCGCAATGCATTTCGTCCGCAAACAGTCAAAGAAATGATCCATGCATTTTCTAACGCGCGTTTCGATGAAAAAATTGGCGTGATTGTGTTAACCGGTGAAGGCGAAAAAGCATTCTGTTCTGGTGGCGACCAAAAAATTCGTGGTGACTACGGCGGTTACAAAGATGAAAGCGGTGTACATCACTTAAATGTATTGGATTTCCAACGTGATATTCGTACTTGTCCAAAACCAGTGGTGGCAATGGTCGCAGGTTATGCAATTGGTGGTGGTCACGTACTTCATATGTTATGTGATTTAACTATTGCTGCAGACAATGCGATTTTCGGTCAAACTGGCCCTAAAGTAGGCTCATTTGATGGTGGTTGGGGTGCAAGCTATATGGCCCGTTTAGTCGGTCAGAAAAAAGCCCGAGAAATTTGGTTCTTATGTCGCCAATATAATGCGCAAGAAGCATTAGATATGGGCTTAGTGAATACCGTCGTGCCTTATGCTGATTTAGAAAAAGAAACCGTGCGTTGGTGCCGTGAAATGTTACGTAATAGCCCAATTGCATTGCGTTGCTTAAAAGCTGCATTGAATGCAGACTGCGATGGTCAATCAGGTTTACAAGAGCTTGCGGGTAACGCAACCATGTTGTTCTATATGACTGAAGAAGGTCAAGAAGGCCGTAACGCGTTTAACGAAAAACGCGCACCAGACTTCAGTAAATTCAGACGTAATCCTTAATTTGAATATAAAAGTGCGGTTGAAAATCAGAGTGTTTTTAACCGCACTTTTGTCATCAAGGAGAATAAGATGGAAACCAAATCATTTAATCTTTATCGTTATTCTATTCCAGTCGACAGCCAATTGATTTTACGTGGACGTTTTTTAAAACGCCGTGAAGGTTTGATTGTACGTGTTGCTTGCAGCCGTGATGGCTGGGGGGAAATTGCACCTTTACCTGGGTTTAGCGAAGAAACTATCGAACAAGCGCAAGAGCAAGCGATTGAGTGGTTGACGAATTGGTGTCATGCAAGCTGCGAAGCGCCAAGAGTCCCACTTGACGGTTGTCATCCCTCCGTTGCTTTCGGTATTAGCACAGCGATGGATGAGATGAAACGTTATTTAAATGAGGAAGGTAACTATCATACTGCACCGTTGTGCTATGGCGATCCTGATGAGTTATATGCCGAACTTAATCAAATGTCAGGTGACAAAGTCGCTAAAATCAAAGTCGGTATGTATGAAGCGAATCGTGATGGATTGATTACGAATATGTTTCTAGAAGCTATTCCTGATTTGCAATTACGTCTAGATGCGAATCGTCAATGGACATTAGAAAAAGCCTTAAAATTTGCGGAGAAAGTAAAACCGCAACATCGATCTCGCATTCAATTTCTGGAAGAACCTTGTAAAACACGTGAAGAGAGCCGTCAGTTTGCAGCTCAAACAGGTATTAATATTGCTTGGGATGAAAGTGTGCGAGAGCCAGATTTTCTTTTAGAAAAAGAACCGCATTTAAGCGCCATTGTAATTAAACCAACATTGATTGGCTCACTGCAAGATTGTCAAAAGCTGATTGCACAAGCTCATAGTTTAGGTATAAAAGCGGTGATCAGCTCGAGTATTGAAAGTAGCCTTGGATTGACACAACTCGCTCGTATCGCTGCGCAATATACGCCTAACGTGATGCCGGGATTAGATACGTTGAATGTAATGCAACATCAAATATTACGTGCGTGGCCAGGCTCAGATTTACCGATAATTGATTTAAATTCTGAATTTATTACCAAAATTGTATAGAGATACGACCACCATTACATAAAAAATCGCTATAATTCGCACACGTTAAAGGATGTGAAAATGTCAAAAAAATTCAATATTTTGCTGTTAAATGGCCCGAACTTAAATATGTTGGGCGCAAGGGAACCAAAACATTATGGTTCACTTTCATTATCTGCCATTGAAGAAAATGTGGGTAAACTTGCTGCGCAGCATGATGTGAATTTGGAGTGTTTCCAAGCAAATAGCGAAGAAAAGTTAATTGATAAGATTCATCAAAGTTTTCAGAAGGTGGATTTTATTTTAATTAATCCGGCAGCTTATACGCATACCAGTGTTGCATTGCGCGATGCGTTGCTTGCGGTGTCAATTCCTTTTGTTGAAATTCATTTGTCTAATGTACATAAACGCGAGCCATTCCGTCATTATTCTTACTTTAGTGATGTGGCTGAAGGGGTAATTTGTGGCTTAGGTGCAAAAGGCTATGAGTTTGCTCTCCAATTTGCGTTAGATTTTTTAAATAAAAAAGCATAAAATTTCACAAAATTTACAGATTTTCGCAGAAATGTATCGCAAAGTTCATGATTTTGCGGTAATCTTGCCGACACAAAAAATAGGTTTCAAAATGATCGCACTTTGGGAATCAATTCTGAAAGTGCGGTTGATAATTCATTATTATTTTTAGGAAGAACGTATGGACATTCGTAAAATCAAAAAACTGATTGAATTAGTAGAAGAATCGGGTATCACTGAATTAGAAGTGCAAGAAGAAGAAGGTACGGTACGTATTAGTCGTGTGGCACCAGCAGTTGCACCTGCTGCAATTCAATATGCAGCGGCGCCTGTAGCTCCAGTTGCAGCTCCTGCAGCTGCTCCTGCGGCAGCAGCGCCTACTGAAGCACCTGCGGCTGAAGTGTCAGGGCACCAAGTGCGCTCACCAATGGTAGGTACATTCTATCGTAGCCCAAGCCCGGAAGCGAAAGCTTTCGTAGAAGTGGGACAAACAGTCAAAGTAGGCGATGCGCTTTGTATCGTTGAAGCAATGAAAATGATGAACCGTATCGAAGCTGATAAAGCTGGTGTGGTTAAAGCAATCTTAGTAAATGATGGCGAAGCGGTTGAATTTGACCAACCATTAATCGTTATCGAATAATCCCTATCAATCTGAAATGGCGAGCTTTCTCGCCATTTTTTCACCCAAGTGGAAATTGTTATGTTAGAAAAAGTTGTGATTGCTAACCGTGGTGAAATTGCACTGCGTATTTTGCGTGCCTGTAAAGAATTAGGCATTAAAACCGTGGCGGTTCACTCTACCGCTGATCGTGATTTAAAACACGTATTACTTGCAGATGAAACAGTTTGTATAGGACCTGCGCCATCTGTAAAAAGTTATTTAAATATTCCTGCTATTATTGCTGCTGCAGAGGTAACGGGTGCGGATGCGATTCACCCTGGCTATGGTTTCCTTTCTGAAAATGCGGATTTTGCAGAGCAAGTTGAGCGTTCTGGTTTTATTTTTATTGGCCCAACTGCAGACGTCATTCGTTTGATGGGGGATAAAGTTTCTGCAATTAAAGCAATGAAAAAAGCGGGCGTACCTTGCGTACCGGGTTCAGATGGCCCAGTAGGTAGCGATATAGCGAAAAATAAAGAAATTGCAAAACGTATTGGCTATCCAATTATTATCAAGGCGTCTGGCGGTGGCGGCGGTCGTGGTATGCGCGTGGTACGTAGCGAAGATGCACTTGAAGAATCCATTGCGATGACAAAAGCAGAAGCAAAAGCAGCGTTTAACAATGATATGGTTTATATGGAAAAATATTTAGAAAATCCACGCCATATTGAAATCCAAGTTTTAGCGGATACACACGGTAACGCAATCTATCTTGCAGAGCGTGATTGCTCTATGCAACGTCGTCACCAAAAAGTCGTAGAAGAAGCACCCGCACCAGGTATTACCGAAGAAGTCCGTCGTGATATCGGTTCTCGCTGTGCGAAGGCTTGTGTTGAAATTGGCTATCGCGGTGCAGGTACCTTTGAATTCTTGTATGAAAATGGCGAATTCTATTTCATCGAAATGAATACCCGTATTCAAGTAGAACACCCAGTAACAGAAATGATTACCGGTGTGGATTTGGTGAAAGAACAATTGCGTATTGCGGCTGGTTTACCACTTTCTTATAAACAAGAAGATATTAAAGTGAAAGGTCATGCAATTGAATGTCGTATCAATGCAGAAGATCCAAAAACATTCTTACCATCTCCAGGTAAAGTGGCACACTTGCACTCACCAGGTGGTTTAGGCGTTCGTTGGGATTCTCATGTGTATGGCGGTTATACCGTTCCTCCGCATTATGATTCTATGATCGCAAAATTAATCACATACGGTGATACTCGTGATGTAGCTATTCGTCGTATGCAAAATGCATTATCTGAAACGATTATTGATGGTATCAAAACAAATATCCCACTTCATGAACTTATTCTTGAAGATGAAAACTTCCAAAAAGGTGGCGCAAATATCCATTATTTAGAGAAGAAATTAGGAATGTATGATTAAAATGAAACGGCTAATTCAAGATGGATTGGCCGTTTTTTATTAAGTCTAGTTAATTTTATCCCAATGATTTATAAAATGTATTTGAAATGATATAAAATCCCTATATAATTTGTGACTATTTTTTTGCTTAAGGAAAAACAATGAAATTTAATCTTTCGAAATTCAGCTTAACTATTCTTACAACGGTAATGCTAGCTTCCTGTGGAAGTGGTGGCGGTGGTAATAATCAATTAGTGAGTCAACCCAAACCCACTGAGCAGTCCAAACCTGCTGAGCAATCCAAACCTGCTGAACAATCCAAACCTGCTGAGCAATCCAAACCTGCTGAGCAATCCAAACCTGCTGAGCAATCCAAACCTGCTGAGCAATCCAAACCCACTGAGCAGTCCAAACCCACTGAGCAGTCCAAACCTACTGAGGAATCCAAACCAGCTGAGTCATCAAAACCAATTGAACAGCCAACTCCTGGAATGCCTGAACGTTTGCCAACTAATACTGGTTTAGCATTTTCTATAAAAACAGAAGATGAGGGAAATATTGCGGGAAATATTAATACAATTAAGAATGAACAGGAGCTCATTGCTACTAATAATTTTGCTAGTATCAATGTTGATGGCAAAAATATTCCTATTGATTTTAAACTTGAACCAAGTCAAGATTGGACAAAAGAAGGGGCGTTTATCGAGAAGCTGAATTTAGCACCACATATTTGTTGTGGAAAATACACAGATGTTCGCTTTGGTGCAATTGCAAGTCATTCATTTGGGCAAGATGATATTCTTTTTTATAATGGAAATCCTTCAAACAGTGTGCCAGAATCAGGGGAAGTTACTTACAAAGGTGAAAGTATAATGGCGGATAAAGGGAATCATGTATTTGGTGGTTATAGAAAAGGTACCTCTGAATTTAAGGTTAATTTTGGTGACAAAAAATTATCAGGAAGTTTAAACGTTGATAGTCCTAAATATGATGTTGAATCAGGGGAAAGTAAATTTAATAACGTCAAAGTTGACATTAATGCCGATATTTCAGGCAATAAATTTTACGGTACTGCAAAATCCTCCTCTTTTGTTTCAGAAGCTGTATCAGAGGGCAAGTTTTATGGGGATGGAGCTAAAGAACTAGGTGGAATGGTAAAAGCTAAAGATAATTCTTGGGTTGGAGCCTACGGTGCAAAAGCACAATAAGAAATTCTATTTCATTATTATTTAAAGCAAGCTTCGTGCTTGCTTTATTTTCTTTATGGGAATAAAAAATGATTCCACAATCTAAACTTGTTTTATTCTTAAGCTCGTCTTTATTGCTGAGTTCTTTCTCTTTTGCAGCAGGGAAGTCTCCTAAACCTCGTGATGAACGATTTGATGATCAACTTGAATTTGCTAAACCTAGTTTATCCTCTGCAAATCCACAAGTATCAGATAAACGGAAAGATAAACATACGCTTTCTATTGCGAAAGAAGAATTGTCGAAACATCCAGATTTGATTGTGCGTGGATTGATCACCGCGGTGTTGCAAAATAACGGTGAAGCCGTTCAACTATTATTGCCGTTGTATCAAAATCTGCCTAAACAAGATCCATTTTTACTTGAATGGGCGAATGCGATTAATGCTCGCGAAGAAAGGCGTTTTTCGGAGGCGGTAACTCGTTATCGTACGCTATTTTCTCAAGATTCGACCATTCTACCGTTACGTTATCAGTTAGCACAAGCTCTCTTTTTAAACAATGATAATGAGGCTGCTAAAGATCAATTCCAAAAACTGAGAGCTGAACAAGTTTCATCAGAGTCTATCATCATGATCGACCAATATCTTTCAGCACTTAACCGCCGAGATCAGTGGAAGTTTCGAGGTGGTTTGAGTTTCTTGAATGAAAGTAATATTAACAATGCGCCAAAAGCTGGCACTCGCATTGGAAATTGGAATGCCTGGGAACGTGAAAGTGCAAGAGGTTTTTCTTATTTTGCAGAAGCAGAGAAAAAATGGTCATTGCTCCATAATTATTTCACTCAATTTTCTATTGAGGGAAGTGGGAAATATTACTGGGATAATAAAAAATATAATGAATTTAATGGTAGAGTCGGTGCTGGAGTAGGTTATCAAACAGCACGTTTTGAGATTTCATTGATGCCATTTATAGAAAGACGATGGTATGCAGGTGGCTCCTCAGGTAACGAGTCAATGAAACAGTATTCGAAAAATTCAGGTGCTCGTTTAGATCTAACTTATTGGCTGAATGAAAAGTGGCAAATTTCAACCGCACTTGAGCATGGTGAACAGCGTTACAACACTCGTAAGCATTTGAATGGCAATAATTATCTTTGGTCGAATACGTTATCTTATTTTCCTAAGAGTGGTCAATTTTGGTTCATAGGCGCTGATTATAATCGTGAAAATACACGAGACGAAGACAATGCTTACCAACGTAAAAATCTGCGTTTAGGGTGGGGGCAAGAGTGGGGCTGGGGTATTTCAACCCGAGTTTCCCTTGCCTATGCACATAGAACTTATAAAGGTGCTGATTTATTTAATATTCGTCAAAAAAATAATGAATATCAATCAGCAGTAACATTATGGCATCGTGATCTTTACTTTTGGGGAATTACGCCTAAAATTACATGGTCTTATCAAAGAGTTTCAAGTAATCATCCATTTTATAGTTATGATAAAAATCGTATTTTTCTAGAAATGGGCACAACTTTCTAACCAAAAGGAGTTAATAATGGGGTTGTCACAACGATATAAACAAGCTGCCAAGGAGGCGCGCTGGGCATTAGGGTTAGCCATTCTTTACGTGATTGGGTGGTGTGTTTGTGCTTATCTACCAAAAAACTCGTCTGGGCCGATAGGTTTTCCGTTGTGGTTTGAATTATCCTGCATTTATTTACCCATTTTGTTTGTAGTCATTGGGTATTGGATTGTCAAAATTGTCTTTTTAGATATTCCACTAGACGTTGAGTCAAAGGAGAATAAATAATGAATTTAGGTATTATTCTCCCCTTAGTTATCTACTTAGTTTTCATCTTTGGCGCGGCATTATTTGCTTATGTAAAACGCAGTAAAGGGGATTTTCTTACGGAATATTATGTAGGAAATCGCTCGATGACAGGTTTTGTCCTTGCGATGACAACGGCTTCCACTTATGCCAGTGCCAGTTCTTTTGTTGGTGGGCCAGGGGCTGCTTATAAATATGGGCTAGGTTGGGTATTACTCGCCATGATCCAAGTGCCGGCTGTTTGGTTAGCCTTAGGCGCATTAGGCAAAAAGTTTGCATTACTTTCTCGCGAAACTAATGCGCTTACCATCAATGATTTATTTCTCTATCGTTATAAAAATAAATATCTCGTTTGGATTTCCAGTCTAGCATTGTTGCTTGCCTTTTTTGCAGCTATGGTTGTGCAATTTATTGGTGGGGCGAGATTGCTCGAAACCACGATAGGGATTCCTTATACTCATGCCTTACTTATTTTTGCCTTAACGGTTGGTATTTATACGTTTATTGGTGGTTTCCGAGCAGTTGTGTTAACCGATACGATTCAAGGTACAGTAATGATTTTTGGCACAATCGTGCTATTAGTGGGCGTGATTTACCATCTTGGTGGCGTAGAAAGTGCGGTCAATAAATTAACTGAAATTGATCCGAGTTTAGTAAGTCCTTACGGTCCGAATGAGATGCTTGATTTTCAATTTATGGCATCCTTTTGGATCTTAGTCTGTTTTGGTGTGGTTGGTTTGCCACATACAGCCGTGCGTTGTATGGCTTTTAAAGATAGTAAAGCCTTACATCGAGGCATGCTCATTGGTACGATTGTCCTTTCAGTCATTATGTTCGGAATGCATTTGGCGGGTGCTTTAGGACGAGCCGTTGTGCCTGATCTAATGGTATCAGACAAAGTCATCCCAACCTTAATGTTGGAAGTGCTTCCGCCCATTGTTGCTGGGATTTTCTTAGCCGCGCCGATGTCAGCGATTATGTCTACGGTTGATGCGCAACTCATTCAATCATCCTCAATTTTTGTGAAAGACTTATATCTTGCAAGCAAACCAGAAGCAGCGAAGAATGAAAAAAGAATTGGCCGTATTTCATCAGTCATTACAGTGATTTTATCGGCGTTGTTAATTCTCGCCGCACTTAATCCACCTGATATGATTATTTGGTTGAATTTGTTTGCTTTCGGGGGATTAGAAGCAGCATTCCTTTGGGTGATTGTATTAGGTATTTATTGGGATAAAGCGAATGCTGCCGGTGCAATAAGCTCAATGGTGGTGGGATTAAGCAGTTATGTGCTTCTGACTCAATTTGGCATCAAATTATTTGGTTTTAATGCCATTGTACCGGCGCTTGTATTTGGTTTGATTGCATTCATCTTAGGCAACCAATTCGGTACAAAAAAACAGTAAAAATGGACCGCGCTTTATGATTTACCAGATCCTTGCATTGTTTATTTGGAGTAGTGCCTTTGTTGCCGCTAAATATACCTTTACAATGATGGATACTATTTTAATGATTCAAGCCCGTTTATTCATTGCGGCGATTATTGTCCTGCCACTCTTTTTTCGTCGTTGGAAAGGTGTCTCAAAACCGATGCGAAAACAGCTTTGGTGTTTAGGTTTTTTTAATTATACCGCGACCTTTTTGCTGCAATTTATTGGTTTAAAATATACAAGTGCGGCGAGTGCGACGACCATGATTGGATTAGAACCATTATGTGTGATTTTTATTGGGCACTTTTTCTTTCAAGATCGTGCGAAATGGTATCATTGGCTGTGTGGGGCTTTTGCCTTTTTAGGCGTAGCCATTTTAATTCTAGGTGGGCAGGAAAATGAAGGCTCAAGTGAAATTAGTTTATTGGGTTGCTCCTTAGTGGTGGCGGCAAGTATTGTATTTGCTTTTTGTTTACGTTGGACGAAAAAAGTGGTGGCAACGGTTTCAGCACAAGCCTATACATCCATTTCGATTGTGTTGGCAACCATCACTATGTTGCCATTTACTTTATTACTGACTGAAAACTGGGATATCCACTTTAACTGGCTTGGTTTCTTCGGTTTGATTTATCTCGGCGTAGCATGTAGTTGGTTTGCCTTTTGGCTATGGAATAAAGGCTTAAATTCAGTGGATGCAAAAATCTCGGGAGTTTTGACCGCACTTGAGCCGATTTTTGGTGTTTTTTTAGCAGTATTACTACTCAACGAAGAGGTTTCACTTGTTTCAGCGCTTGGGATTATCATTATTGTGGTTTCAGCCCTGGGAGTAAGTTTATTACCGAAATGGTTACATAAAGAAATTAATTAAAAGGAAAAGAAGATGGCGTGGATTCAAATTCGCTTAAATAGTACAAATGAAAAAGCTGAGAAAATTAGCGATTTTTTAGAAGAAATCGGCTCAGTTTCGGTCACATTTATGGATAGCCAAGATACACCGATTTTTGAACCACTTCCAGGCGAAACACGTTTGTGGGGAAATACGGATGTGATTGCATTATTTGATGCAGAAACCGATATGAATGAAATTGTGAGTTTGCTTAAACAAGCAAATCATTTAGATGAAAACACCGCTTACAAAATTGAGCAAATCGAGGATAAAGATTGGGAACGTGAATGGATGGATAACTTCCACCCAATGCAATTTGGCAAACGTTTATGGATTTGTCCAAGCTGGCGTGAAGTGCCGGATCAAAATGCAGTTAATGTGATGCTTGATCCTGGTTTAGCTTTTGGGACAGGTACACACCCAACAACTGCACTTTGTTTAGAGTGGTTAGATGGTTTAGATTTAACAGGCAAAACCGTGATTGATTTTGGCTGCGGTTCAGGAATTCTTGCCATTGCTGCTCTTAAATTAGGTGCAAAAAATGCGATTGGTATTGATATCGATCCACAAGCGATTCTCGCCAGCCGTAATAATGCAGAACAAAATGGTGTGGCGGATCGTCTGCAACTTTTCTTATCAGATGATAAACCTGCAGATTTAAAAGCGGATGTCGTTGTGGCGAATATTCTTGCAGGTCCATTAAAAGAACTTTACCCGATTATTTCTCAATTAGTGAAAGAGGGCGGGGATCTAGGACTATCTGGCATTTTAGAAACACAAGCGCAATCGGTATGTGATGCTTATACACAATCCTTTGATTTAGATCCTGTTGCGGTGAAAGAGGAATGGTGCCGAATTACAGGTAAATTAAAATCGGTTTAATTTCTTTTTGTCAATTAAAAAAAGTGCATTTTTTGAACAAATTTCACTTTGCAAAAAAAAGAAAAATGCGTAATATAGCACCCCTTGTCGGTTGCTACTGTAGCCTGACTTATTGGAGATAGTACTTGTAATTGGGGATAACATAAAATGCGAATTGGTTCTTATGAATTAAAAAATCGTATTTTATTGGCACCCATGGCAGGTATTACGGATCAACCTTTTCGACGTTTATGTGCCCATTACGGTGCGGGATTAACGTTTTCAGAGATGATGTCCACTAATCCACAAGTTTGGCATACAGAGAAATCGAAACTTCGTTTAGCACATAGTGAAGAGTTAGGATTAAATGCGGTGCAAATCGCAGGTTCTGATCCTTTAGAAATGGCCCAAGCTGCAGCAATTAATGTAGCTTATGGTGCTGAAATTATCGACATCAATATGGGCTGTCCCGCAAAGAAAGTAAATCGAAAATTAGCGGGCTCTGCACTGCTTCAATTTCCCGATTTAGTGGAAAAAATTTTAAAAGAAGTGGTGAATGCCGTTGATGTACCTGTGACGTTAAAAATTCGCACAGGTTGGGATAAGGCAAACCGAAACTGTGTGCAAATCGGCAAAATTGCAGAACAATCTGGTATTCAAGCTTTAACTATTCATGGGCGGACGAAAGAATGCTTATTTGAAGGGGAAGCGGAATACGACAATATTCGAGCAGTTAAACAATCAATTTCAATTCCAGTCATTGCGAATGGTGATATTGATTCTGCCTCGAAAGCGAAAAAGGTACTTGAGTACACAGGTGCCGATGCAATAATGATCGGTCGTGCCTCACTAGGCAATCCATGGCTTTTTCAGGCTGTGGAAGCACTAGTAGAACATGATACGATAATTCAAACACCAAGTTTACGTGAAAAGTGCGGTCATATTTGGCGTCATATTCGAGAACTTCATCAGTTCTATGGTGAGCAAAAAGGCTATCGAATAGCTCGCAAACACGTGGCTTGGTATTTACAGGGAATTCAACCCGATTCCGTTTTTAGACAGACTTTTAACGCAATTAATGAACCGAAAGAGCAGTTAATTGTGCTGGAAGATTTTTTAAATTCAATTTTGGATAAAGAAAAATGTTAGAACAACAACGTAGTCCGTCTGAAGCGTTAACCGTTTCAGTTTTAAACTCTCAATCACAAGTAACAAACAAACCATTACGTGATTCAGTAAAACAAGCTTTACGCAATTACTTATCACAATTAGATGGTCAGGATGTGAATGATCTTTACGAATTAGTATTAGCGGAAGTTGAACACCCGATGTTAGATATGATTATGCAATATACCCGCGGAAACCAAACCCGTGCAGCAAACATGCTCGGTATTAACCGTGGTACATTGCGTAAGAAATTGAAAAAATACGGTATGGGCTAATTAAGATTAGCAAAGAGAAAGGCGAACATTATTGTTCGCCTTTTTATTTACCTATTGAATGGTGAAGCTAATTGGTACACTGACTGAAGAAGCAAATCCTGCGGGTTTTGGACCAACTGGTCTCGCACTTCTCACGGCCTCAAGTGCTGCATTATCTAGGCTTTCATCGCCAGAGGAGTTAGTCACACGTTCTCCTGACAACGAACCATCTGAACTAACGCTAAAACTCACGCTCACAACACCTTGTTTACGCATCATTTTCGCTCGAGCCGGGTAGCGTTTGTGCCGTTCAATTTCACGTCGAATCGCGGCACGATACGCATTCAGTTCATCAGTATTAGTGCCAGAACCACCTTGAACGCCATTTGTACCAGGTTGACCTGTAGTCGTTGCTTTAGAATTTGCTGTGGCAGTTGAATTGATATTTTTATCACCAATCGGTAAATTTTTCGGCATTTCTACTGGTTTCTCTGTTTTTACCTCATTTTTAGGCTTTTCTTTTGGCTTCTCTTTCGGTTTTGGTTTCGGCTTTTCTATTGGTTTTTCTGGCTTTTTCTCAGGTTCTTTTTTCTTTTCAGGCTCTGGTTTTTTCGTTGGATCCTCAACGATGTCCTGTTTTTCAGGCTCTGGTTCCACCTGTTGAGGTTCAGGTTCCGGTTCTGGAGTAGGTTCTTCCACTCGCATTCCTTGAATCATTTCCATTGAAATCGTCGTAGATATTTCACCTGGCGCATCGCTTGCTGCTTCATGTGGCGTATGCCAGTTCCAAAATAACGCACCAAGGATGCTACCATGAATCAATAAAGAAATAAGCAAACCTAATAATGATCGTTTGGTTTGTTGGCTGTTCATTGACTACGTCCTACTCCAACGCCTCCGCTTGCAACTCCACCTACTTCAGGCGTATTTTTTGATTCATTTGCTTGAGTTGTTTTGCTTGGAGCGCCTTTATCTTTCATGGATACAATAACGACATTTTTGATTTCATTTTTCGATAACATATCGGTAATCGTTACGAAATCTTGGAAGGAAGCTTCAGCATCAATTTTTAACGTTACTTTTTGATCTTTATTCCAACCCATAATTTCTTTTTCAAGCGCTTCTTGTGAAATAGGCTTATCATTAAAATAAAGTTGCTTATCAGCTGTAACCGTTAATAATTTTGTTAATTCATCTGACTTGAATGCGACCGTTGAACTCGCTTTGGGCACATTTACCTTAATTTTCCCTTGGGAAATAAAGGATGCGGTGACCAACACTATCGCTAATAACACCAACATAATGTCGATGAAAGGAATAATGTTGATTTCATCAAATTTTTTCACGATTATTCCTTATCTTTTTGAGCGTTTAATACTTTCCATTTTAATCGGTTAACTTCCACTTTACGACCTAAGCCGTTATAGAACATCATAGACGGAATAGCGACTAAAATACCAAGTGCGGTTGCTTTTAATGCAAGAGAAAGGTGCATCATAATAGCGCCAGCGTCGACTTCGCCATCACCATGACCAATTTGGAAGAAAGTTAATAAAATTCCAATTACCGTACCTAATAGACCAACATAAGGTGCGTTAGCACCGACAGTGGAGATCACGGTCATATTGCGATTTAAATCAATTTCAAGTGCGTGAATATTGGAATATTTTGCTACGTCCACACGCTTTAAAAAGATAAAACGCTCAATCACGGCTGCAAGCATGATTACACTCATAACAAGTAGAAGTCCAATAATAATGTAATCACTGTATTGTTGTAAAAACTCAAAAAGTTGTAGCATTTGATAGTCCTTGAATGTTTAATAAAAACTTAAAATTAATTGAGAATGAATTTCAATTAGATTGGAGATTTTACCAAATGGAAAATAGAGCGTAAATATAAATTAGAAAAATGAACGATTTTTTGACCGCACTTTGAGATAAATCACAGAAGTGCGGTTGCTTGAGCGGTATTTTAAAGAGAGTGTAAGTAATCTAGGACAACTTGATGATGTTCACCTGTTTTGAATTTATCAAAAACGTGCAGAATTTTACCTTGTTCATCAATGAGGAAACTAATACGATGAATGCCATCATAGGTGCGTCCCATGAATTTCTTTTCTCCCCACACGCCGAACTGTTCTGCAACTTGGTGATTTTCATCAGAAAGTAAGGTGAAATTGAGTGCTTTTTTCTCTATAAATTGAGCGAGTTTTTTAGGGGAATCTGTACTTATGCCTAAAATGACGACACCTAATTTTGCTAACTCATTTTTAGCATCACGTAAACCACAGGCTTGAGTTGTACAGCCCGGCGTTAATGCTTTTGGGTAAAAATACACGAGGATTTTTTTACCTTTGAAATCGCTGAGTGAAATAGGTTGATTATCTTGATTTAAGAGTGTGAATTGCGGCGCTAAATCACCCACTTGTAATTTTTTCATAAAAAATCCTTAAAAATGTGAAAAATGATTTGTAAATTCAGACTATTTTAGCGATTATAACTGAGTATTTTCAAATATTATTAAATGCAGAATAGATATGAATGGAGTACTTATGACTACGCAAAAACCTTTATTTTCAGGCAGTATTGTTGCTTTAGTAACCCCGATGGATAACCACGGGAATATTGATTTTGAAACATTAGAAAAACTTATTGAGTTTCATATCAATGCGGGTACTAATTCTATTGTATCGGTAGGCACAACAGGAGAATCTGCAACATTAAGCATTGAAGAAAATGTGAAAGTGATAGAAAAGACAGTTGAGTTAGCAAAAGGTCGTATCCCAATTATCGCGGGCACTGGCGCAAATGCAACAAGCGAAGCTATCGTGATGACAAAATTATTACGTGATAGTGGTGTGGCTGGTTGTTTATCTGTAGTGCCTTACTACAATAAACCTACTCAAGAAGGCATGTTCCAACATTTTAAAGCAATTGCCGAATGTACGAATTTACCACAACTTCTTTATAATGTGCCGGGTCGTACTGGTAGTGATATGAGACCGGAAACCGTAGCACGTTTGTCTCAAATTGAGAATATTGTAGGGATTAAAGAAGCAACAGGCGATTTAACTCGCATTACAGCGATTAAAGAATTAGCCGGTAAAGATTTCATTGTGTTAAGTGGGGATGATGCTACAGGGCTAGAAGCGATGAAATTAGGTGCAGAA